>JAJYIL010000428.1 GCA_021790055.1 Bacteroidota bacterium | reverse complement strand
CTCATCGCCCGGTATAACCTCTTCGCTTATTCTACCGAGATCAATATAAAGATTAGCATTTTGAGGCATCGGATTATTAGGATCAGCCTGCATCCAAAACTCAATGTACTGCATGTTCTGAGCTTGAAGGTTATTTGCAGCGCTTGAAAGATACTTCATCATTCCGCCCCAACTCTTCTGAGGGTCAGCCTTGAGATTTGCAGGATTCCAATTATAAGTTCCCGGCGTATCAGGATCAAAAACAAAATCCATTACAGGTACTTGATTATTCTGTGTAATAGACTTCTTAGGCCAAATATACTGTGCCTGCACATCCGATGGAGTAATAGAGTACCACCACGCCATCGCTTTATATTGCATTTTTTCAACATTAGTAAGCCCGGGAAGAAATTCAAGTGAATCCGGCGGGCTTAAATCTTTCCAGCCGGCATAAGATACTCCGATAGGAATTATTTTTTTAGCTCCCTCAAAATCATCAATGTAAGCGATGCTCTGTCCTTTATCATCGGATATAGTGCTCTTCATTGTATTGGGATTGGGGTTCATGCGTGCATATTCACCGGCTAATGATATGCTTGACATCTGCTTTGTTGAGATAATGTGGTCGAGAGCGCTTGTTAAGAAAGGAAGGTCGGCGCTTGTATTAAAATCAACGCCCATTATCGTATTACTCATCGGCTCTTCACCGATCCTTACCTTATCATTTAATGTTTGTTGGTTTAGATTAAGTATTGTAAATCCTATATTAGTCCTATCCGAAAGATTAAAAATTCCCCGGGCACCCAAAAGAGTTTTAGATGCAAGAGAGAACAAATCATTCTGTTCATAAGTTATTCTCAAATTAGCCCCGGGTATTAGAGCATCACGGTTTAAGATAGTAACCTGACCGACATTATAATCAACTGTATAATCAACACCGGGAGTTAGTTCCTTTCCGTTTAGGATTACCTTAACCGAATTCTCAACGACGTTAAATCCAATGTTGTAGGTTGAAGAAGATTGACCTGAATACTGCCCGTCTATCTCCCATCTATCATGCAACTTATCCTGCTGTGCGGCATAGTTTAAAGTATCGTAAATAGATTGGTACGCCAGCGAGTCAGGAATGCCCTGCGGAAGATTTTGCCCGAATGGCTCAAGATTAGGAAAGATAACCTCACCGACATCAGGAAGAATGGTTATCTGCGGACGCCAGTCAAAATTACCATCCGGATTAGGATTTCCGCTATTATCATAAAGATCAAGACCAAATGCATTAAGCAGTTGAATCTGCTTGCCGTTGTCGGCAGTAAGTACATTTACCGGATCGCCAACCGGCGGATCATACTTGATATCTAATTTGAATCCCTGTTGATTTATCTGTGTTCCGCCTAATGGATAAATATTTTTTAATAATAAACTCCATGCTTCGGTGTAAGCACCCCCGGGCTTTAGGTTGTCCGGTTTTACTAATTTAAGTACGATAGTTTGGTTTGTTATTGTAGTATCGGTATTACCTGCATTTACAAACTCACCATAGTAGATATCGTCCTTCGGGTCATCCGGGTTTGGTCCTTGAATTCTGTAAGCAACTGCAATTGCATCCTGATCTTGAATTTGAGTATTGAACGTGATGAAACCCGTTTCCGGGTGAAGCGTATAATCGACGCCATTCTGAAGCATAACAAAACGTCCGGAGTATTCTAAGCCCGGCGTCGGATTAGTAATTGGATTTCTTAGGTTTTGAGGGTAAGTTAAAGTCGGATCAGATGCCTTTGTCACGCTGTCAAGGTTCATATACGCGTTTACAAATCTTTCTTTAGATTGATCAACCGTTATAGTATTTACAGATTTCCAGACTTGAATATCAACTATCTTATAAAATGTATTTATTTCCGGGATTGATTGTCCATAATATTTATTGAAGAAATTATATTTAGGATTAGTGCTTGCATAAACAGTATCGACAAAATAGTTGTTAGTTGCATAGCTATAAGCACGGATGGAAAAAGTTTGCGAAGTTGAACCGCTGTTTACAGCCACTTCCTTGGTCTGACCCTTTTTCTGGCTGGCTAATGTTGTTAGTGTTAACGGACCAAGCTTCATTTTAGCCTTTATACCAAATAGAGCATCACTGCTTCCGACAAGAGGCGAACCCTGCAGTGAAACGTTCCCGGCTTCCACACTCTGAACAATTTCATCTTCATAACCGGTATACTTTATATGAAGCTGGTTCTGGTATTCAAAGGTTCGCTGCGTATTCCAATCGGCATTTATATTTAATTTATCTCCGATAGTTCCGTCGACGTTAATTTGTACTTGCTGCTGGAAGTCCGGCTCGCTTTGCGTGTTGCCAAGCTGCGAGGTAGTAACGCCTTCGGTAGTAGTGCTTCGCCATGCACCATGAATATCAACCGCACCGCCAATCCTAAGGCTGATTTTAGGCTTTCCGAAAATGCTTAATACGCCAACACTCGGCAAAGGAATTTCCAGGTTCGTAATATCCTTTATTAGTTGTCCCAATTCTTTTTTATTGCTCTTAACCTCGTAACCGCCAGTAAGATTATTCCAATCCTCCTGCTGATTTAAGGCAAGTTGAAGCTTTAAGTATTCATCTATCGGCAGCCTAAGCAAAATTTTAGGCTTTTCGCCGGCAACTACTTCCCGGATTTCCACGTACTTTCCGGTTGAGTCAATTGTTACCGTTCTTGTTGTACCTTGAGTAGGTTGGGCAAAAAAGCTCGAATGCTTCTGAAGGTTTAACGTTACGTAAGGTAAATCAGTTCTTTTATATTTGAAATATTTTAATCGGGCGGTCGAATCAATTGCCATTGAATCAACTTTGACGGTATCCAACGCAGCTCTTAAGGAATCGGCTTTAAGAGTATCCAATGCCGTTCTTAAAGTATCGGCTCTAAGGGAATCCGACGCCGTTTTCAAAGTATCGGATCCTATTTTCACTTGTACCGGTTTCAGTGAATCGCTTTTACTTGAATCTGTTGAAAATTGAACGGCAATTTTGTTAAGCTGATTGTTTCTAGAATCCGTTTTGGGGATCAGCGGTATTGAGATTGATTTAATTAGGCGTTGATCGCCGGGGTTATCCGCATGCTCTTCCCTATCCTCGTTTAATTTGTCAAGATGCTTGTAATATTTAAAGAAGACATCAATCCAAATCGATTGTGTAACTTGGGACTCGTAAGTGGAAATGAAGCCGAAATTAATCGAAGCATAAAAGAAAACAGTCCCGGTTATTAGGACACGGAAAATTTCCCAGATCAATTTTGTATTATTCGAACTAATAAGTATTCCTTGCTGGAATTATCATTAACAAAAATTATTGTATAAACTAACTATATAAACCTCCAATGTTTGTTGCCGAAAAGAGATAAATAAAACCGTATAAATATATAATGTTTAGAAGCGCGAATCAATTTAAAATCCATAAAATGTTTGATGTAAATTTTTAGTTCGAAAGCATTTATTCCTTTTACAATAAACAAACAGGACGCAAAGTACTAAATCAGTCGATAATCTGTGTCAACTTTCTAATTATATTTTCATGTTGAGGGTACAAGGATAATAGAAGTTTGCGGCTCCCTAATTCCAAATCATCGTATTCAAACCCCGGGGCAACGGTACAACCTAAAA
>JAJYIL010000427.1 GCA_021790055.1 Bacteroidota bacterium | reverse complement strand
CAATCGCAACTTGTATACAGTTAAGATCGAAAATTCTATTCTACTTGCATACAATAGTTCCAATAAATTAATTTTCCAGAAAAAATTTAACAAACCGAACGACTTTACGGCTGACTTAGACGGTGACGGCGTTGACGAATATCTGGTTGTCGATATTACCGGACAGAATCAAAGTAATTTTTTTACTCTATTTATTTTTAGTACAATCGATTCATTCTACGTTGCTGATTCTATCCTTTCGGGTTATTACGAACCATACCAAGAGGTATCGAACGAAACGGGCGGTATAATAATCGTCGCAGGCAATCCTAAATTCGATTCGTTGAATACAGTAGACGTCGATGCTTTCGTTCCGATAAACTGCTGGAAATTTGAAAACGGCGAAATCTTCTTAGTTAATGACGATGTTTATAACATCTTCATTTCCGAAAATGATACTTTGTTGGATACTATAGATTCTTATTTCAACGAGTACAATGATAGCTGTTCGTCTTCAAAAAAAATGAAAGCTGCAATTGCCGCAGTTTATGCAAATTATCTATCTGCAGGTGATAAAATTTTAGCTTCACGATTTCTAAAGAATTATTACCATTGTACGGACTTAGAAGTATTTAAACAAAAAATTCAAGAATTATGTAAATGAAGCCTATGAAATTCGACTGGAATCAATATCTTATTTATTCATCAATTAAGTGCTTAGAAATATTTAACTTTTAAGAACCTGGGACATTTGTGAATAAGCATTTCTACATCTTCTTTTTATTATTTACTGTTCAAATATTTCCACAACAAGTTGAAGTAAAAAGCTTAAAGGCTTATGCTGGCAGCGACGAGACATCATTTCCCGTCATCGTTATGGGAGGCGATAAGCAGCAATTTATTACAATTGAGTTTGATGTCAAAGCCTCATACATTCCTTATATGAGCATAATTTTCAAGTTCTGCAACAGGGACTGGGTTCCTTACAAAAACATTTTTCTTTTAGATCAGGGAAAAAATATCGATCACGATATCGGGTTTTACAAGCTGCCACACACAGTTAAAGACGCTGATTATCATTTCATCGGAAGTTACCCGGATGGAAAGAGAAATGTGGAATTCCCTTTCTCCGGCAAATGGATGTTTTACATAACTGACTCCCAGGATACATCAGTAGTATACGCAAGCGGAAAGTTTTACGTTGTGTACCCGGAAATGAATGTGCATGATTCAATAAAGAAGGAACAGCTCCAGGATAAAAGCTACTTTCCCTCGGACTTGGCAAAGGTTTTCGACGTGATAACTGAATTTACACTGCCTCAGAAATTTTATCCTCAGTATGTCGATCATGTTGAGGTAATTGAAAATCATAAAATTAATTTCCCGATTATTATTGACCGCAGGCTTAATACAATTACAAGGCAATATTCATGGAATGCCGACCGGACATTTTCATTCAGCGCACGCGACATACGTCCCGGCAATGAGTACCGGCAGGTAGATCTTCGGAACACTAATGTTTTCGCTGCTAAAGATGTAAATGCCCATCTTGATGAAATTGATTATTCGCGTTTCTATACGCACGGCAAACCGGATTTAAACGGCGGTTCTATTCTTACGAATTTTGATAACGACTATGCCACATATTTAGATGTAACCTTCACACTCCGTCCTCCTGATCAAGTTAACGAAGGTATATTTTTAACAGGCGCATTTAATAACTGGATTATCTCAGACAAGTATAAGCTTAACGATGATAACGGGCTTTATTCAATCACCATTCCGCTTAAAAGAGGGATCTATGATTACCAGTATGTAATTTCAAATTACGCGGATGGAACTTATACCAAAGACGACTGGATAACTCTTGAAGGCAACAATTGGGAAACAACAAACATTTATAATATTTTTGTCTATTATAACGACCCAAGCTACGGAGGTTATGATAGAATTATAGGATTTCAACAATTAATTAGCAGATAAAAATGGATAAATTAAAAATTGGCGTAATAGGAACAGGTCACCTCGGTAAGTTTCATATTAAAATGCTTAAGCAGATTGACAACTGCGAGCTTACCGGTATTTATGATGTAGACTCTTCGGCAGCACAAAGCGCTGGGGATGAATTCCGCATTAAGGTTTTTAAATCGCTTGAGGAATTATTAAATGAAGTTAGTGCTGTCTCGATAGCTACCATAACAGGCGCTCATCATGAAGTTGCAAAAAAATGCCTTGAGAATAATATCCATGTATTCATTGAGAAGCCGATCACTGCCGAGATCAATCAGGCTGAAGAACTTGTAAGAATATCGGCGGAAAGAAATTTGAATTTACAGGTAGGACACATCGAGCGTTTCAATCCTGCCCTCATTTCATTAGAAAAGTTTTTTATAAAGCCCATGTTTATCCAAACGGACAGGCTTGCGCAGTTTAACCCCCGCGGTACAGACGTTGCAGTTGTGCTCGATTTGATGATACACGACATCGATATAATTTTGAGCTTGATAAAAAGCGAAGTGAAAGATATCCAGGCAAGCGGCGTGGCTGTCGTATCAAACTCAATCGATATTGCGAATGCGCGGATTGAATTTGAGAACGGCGCAGTAGCAAATGTTACCGCCAGCCGCATCTCTCAAAAAAGAATGCGGAAGATGAGAATCTTCCAGAGAGATAACTATATAGCGCTGGATTTTATAACCGGTATTTCGGAAGTCTACAGGCTTGTTCCGGCAGATGAAAAATTGAATCCGGGATTCATTTCTTTCGGTGAGATAGGCGTAGGCGAAAGGAAGAAAATGGTTGTTTATGAGCAGCCCGAAATAAAAGAAATAAATGCGTTGAAGTATGAGCTTGATCTATTTGTAAAATCTGTTTTAAAGAAAGAACCGCCCGTTGTCAGCGGGAAGGACGGTCTGCGTGCATTAAGAGTTGCCAAACAGATTTTACAAAAGATAGATGAGTCTCAAAAGCAGATTAAGATATGAAGAAATTAATTCTTTCGTCGGTAATCCTTTTATCTTTAACGAATGTTAGCTGCAGCGTGTTTAATACTATTGCTAATATTTCGAGGCTTAAATTTAAGCTTGGTGCCGTCAGCCAGGTAGAAATTAACGGGATACCTATCGAAGGGAAGAAAAGCATAAATGATTTTACACCAATGGAACTGTTGAAGATGACCGGCACTTTTACCAAAGGACATCTGCCCGTTTCTTTTATATTAAATGTAGAAGCTAATAATCCAAATGACGGAACAGGCGGTTATCCAAGAACAGATATCGGACTAAAATCGTTTCCTTGGAAATTGTTCATCGATGGCAAAGAGACAATATCGGGAAATCTAAATAACCCGGTCGATGTTCCAGGGAAAGGCGAGGTAACTATTATCCCGCTTAAAGTGGATATTGATCTATTTAAATTCTTCGGAGATCAGAGCTACAAATCGTTAATCAATTTAGTGTTTGCCATCGCAGGCAGTCAAGGTTATTCTTCTAAACTTGCACTGTATGCGGAGCCAACTATTTCTACGGTAATAGGAGACATTACTTATCCTTCAGAGTTGAAAATAGTGAGCCATGAGTTTACCAATTAATTAGATTCAGAAAGTCTTCGAACAAATTAAATTGCATAATTGTTGAACTGCTAAATTTTTAAAAGCAATTAAATAATTAGGCAATTT
>JAJYIL010000426.1 GCA_021790055.1 Bacteroidota bacterium | reverse complement strand
GCTTTTCATTATTTGATTAACCCATTTCTTAACATTTCAATTGCTAAAATTATTATTATAATGCTGAAAAAGATTTTCAATATTTTTGAAGGAGTCCGGGTCAAAATTTTTGCACCGACAAATGCACCGGCTAAAACTCCAAGCATAACAGGCATTGCAAGTGACGGATTTATAAAGCCGTGTCTAAAATAAATTCCCGCACTTGCAGCAGCAGTTACACCAATCATAAAATTACTTGTTGTTGTAGAAACTTTAAACGGGATTTTCATAAACTGATCCATTGCTAAAACTTTCACCGCTCCTGAACCGATTCCCAGCAGTCCGGAAAGTGATCCGGCAAGAAACATTATGCCGAAACCGAGCGGCACTTTTTGGGGAAAGTAATTTTTTATTCCGCTCATTGAAGGATATTCTCCGTTCAATTTTAATTTTGTGGCTATTTTATCCGGCTTATAGTTGTGTTCTACAGCTCTGCTGCTTAGATATGCTTGAAAAGCCGAATAAATAAGTACTAGTCCGAAAATAATTGAAATTGCACCCGGAGAAACAAAAACAACGAGAGTAGCCCCGATAATAGCGCCAAGTGTGGTAGCAATTTCTAGAAACATTCCTATCCTGATATTCGAAAAGCCCTCTTTAACATACGCAGATGCCGCGCCCGATGAAGTAGCAATAACGGAAATAAGCGAAGCTCCGGCTGCATATCTAATGTCAACTCCGAAAAAAATAGTAAGTAAAGGTATGATTATTACTCCGCCTCCAAGTCCGGTTAATGCACCAACAAGGCCTGCTGCAACCGAACTGAAGAAAACAAGAACACTAAATAATAAATTACTCATTGAAATTTTATAGTTAATTTATCTGTATACTAAACTGCCGCTTTTTATTAAAAGAATTAATTCAATACGTATTTGACGGTAAAGGGATTTATTTATATAGGAAAAATAAATCCAAAAACAATATGCTAATGTATTTTAAGATATAATAAGAAAAATATAGTATCGTCGAGACAGTTAATATAACCGCTGTGTTACAGAACATTTTCGCCGCGGTGAAAAATATTATTGCATGTATATTATGTGACATTGACTGAACAAATAATGATAGCGTCAGGGGGCAGGTAAGCATCGCCGGATACCGGGAAATTATCGCCATGCCGCTTGAAGGGAGATGATATGGATGCTGGAAAATTGTAATAAACGACCTGGAACAAGACTTCTTGTGATGTTAATTGATTTAGGGAATTAAAAGGATGTCATCCATATGAAAGGATGGCATCTTTAGTAAAGCAACAGTTATTCCCAGTCATCCTCGTAACGGGTGACGTGAATTGAGGAAATACCGCAATCGATTTTAAGATATATCTTCTTTTTGGCGGAATCAAAGTTATCAGTTCTATATAAATTTGAATCAATCTTATCGAAGCCGTCAAAGTTTCTGGATGATAGAGCAGTGCTTGTTCTTATTTCGCATCCGGCTGAATCGGGAACTTCTATATTAATGCTTGAAGCACCAGCTTTAACTCTTACATTTGAATTATCAACTTTATCGCCAAGCTTAATTCTGAGGGAGGCAGCACCGGTATTAATATTTATGCTTTGGGTCTTAAATGCTGAAAGATCGAAATTCACAGAAGCAGCGCCTATATCAAAGTCTAAATCCCAGATAGGTTTTGTGTTTAGTTTAAGTACCACCTTATTTTTGTTGTGCCAGTCTCCGAATGTGAAATGCTGCTTGAGCATTTTCATTTCAACAACGGTTTGATCGCCGGAATCATTCCTATTTAATTCATATTTGTTCTTATAGCCTTGAGCGACTGCTGAAATAAGCTCATCCGTGGAATCGCGTAGTAAAAAGGTGCCTGCGCCAGCTTTGAAATCAAATTCGGCACTCTTAATAACGGGATTGTAATTCTCACTATAATTTGAAGTATCGGAATTATCATTGCTGTTAATGTCGAAATTACTGTTATGCAATGAAAAGGCATCGTTAAAGAAGTAGAAAGTAGAATTAAAGCCTGCAAACAGCGCCACAGCCAGAATAACTGCAGCAATGCCGGCAATAAATCTTTTTAAGATAACATTCTTAGTGAAGTATGAAACGCCCCAAAGAATAATTACGACGGGCCAGTACTGCCATACATTAGAAAGATCAAAATTCATTAAATTGATATTATAAAGCAGGACTAACAAACCCAGTGCAATGAACAAAACCCCCCAGAAAATATGTTTAGTTTTCATTCCTCTCCCTCCAAAGTTTTAGTAATTATTTCTTGATTTAAGTAATAAGCCTGCGCCGATTGCAATTAAAATTAAGGGCCAAAAATCTCCGAAGTGAAAGCGCGGAACAAAATTATCCATTAAGAAAAGAACGCCGATAACTATTAAAATTGCGCCTCCAATATTTCTGCGCTTTTCATGATGCGCCTGGTAGTATTCAGCTGAAGGCTGCGGAGGAATAGGATTAGCGGCTTCATTTCCGCTTGCCTGGGTTGAAGAAGTATCAGGTGTAACGATTACAAATGGTTCTTCCGGAACTACAATCCAGAGAATAATGTAAGCCAAAAACCCTCCCCCGCCTACAAAGAGTGTAACAACAAAAAGAATTCTGACGAGCGTCGGATCGATATCGAAATATTCTGCTAAGCCGCCTGCAACTCCGCCGATCATCTTATCTTTTCTTGACCGGTATAATTTCCTATTGTTCATTTTATACCTCCGGTAATATAAGTTTGTTTTCCGGGAGTAACAATATCAAAAATCCCTCTATTATTATTATTATTTATACTACCGGTACTAAATTTTGAAGTACGGGCTTTCTTGCAGATTAGTGGTTGAACGCTAAGCGCATAGACAATAGCGTAAAGAGCATAGTGCAGAACAAAAAGGGTAAGGCGCATTGATAGGTACAATTTATTGAGCTTTGAAATTTTCAAATTTTTCTCCATGCTGCAAGGAATTAAATTGCTAAAATCTTAATAATTATTTTTGTTTACTAAATTAATGAAAAACTTGAAATGTCTTAATATTGATTTTCTCCAGTAATCAGCATCGTGCACGCCGGGCCCGGTAAAGAAGCTGATATTTATTCCATCTTCTTTGCAGCTATCATCAAAAGCCCGGTTAACTTTGAAGGCGAAGTCACCGGTGCCGCAGTCAACAATAATCTTCTTATTTTTTTCTTTGAAATTCTTGAGGAGATAAATATCTGAAAATCTTTCCCATCTTTCTTTGTGCTTTGAATATGAACCGAGGTATTCCGAAAGCTGCCAATTGTTTGGAAATGCAGTAATATCAAGTATACCGCTTGTACTTCCGGCGCTTCTGAAAAAGTCGGGATGACGCAAGAAAAGATACATTGCGCCGTGCCCGCCCATGCTTAAGCCTGAAATAAAAATATTTTTCTTATTTATGTTGAATCTCCTAAATATTTCCGGGACGAGATTCTTAAAGAAGAATGTTTCGAACTGACTATTCTTCACTACCGGGCTGTTGAAGTACCAGCAGTTGTAAAAACCATCCGGGCAAACGATAATGAAGCCATCTTTGTTTGCCACGCTGTCAAGGTTTACAATCTCATTCCATTGGGCATAATTACCCGACCAGCCGTGAAGCATAAATAAAAGCGGATATGAATTGGAAGAGCTGTAATCCTTCGGGTAGAAGACAAGAG
>JAJYIL010000425.1 GCA_021790055.1 Bacteroidota bacterium | reverse complement strand
CTTCTCAGGCTGAATACGTTTCCACTCTGAAAGACAGCGCTTTCAACCTCCTTACCTTAATAAATGATTTAATCGACCTTGCCAAAATTGAATCCAGCGTTACCAAAGAGGTACTTTCAAATACCAACATTAAGGTATTTATTGATGAGGTAATTAAGTTGTTCTTGGATAAAGTTAACAGAAGTAAGATTGACTTTATTGTGAATGTAGATAAAGGAATACCCGGTAGTGTTAAGATTGATGCGCCTAAGCTAAGATATATTTTAATCAACCTAATTACTACTTCGCTCCGTCTTACCGATAGAGGTAAAATATCGGTTTCTGTATCAGCTCCTTATCCGGATAAACTGAATTTCAGGATTACCGATTCGAGCAACGGGATTTCATCTTCAAAATTAAATGAGATGTTCAAGCCTTTCGCAATTGCAGAGTTAGGAAATATAAAGCTTGGCAACTCTACCGGGCTGGGCTTGATCTTAACCAAAAAGTACATCGAGCTTCTTAAGGGAAATATCGAAATTACGAGCATCGTTGGTAAAGGAACAACATATAATTTTACAATCGGCGTCGAACAGCTATCGGGAATTGAATCTCAGATTATGTCTTTGCCGAAGCCCGGTAAGAAGAACAAAGTTTTAGTAGTTGAGGATGATTACGCAACTTCAAAGCTGTTGAGCAATTACCTTAATAAGTGGGGCTATGAACAGACGATTGTTAACTCCGCCGACCAGGCTATGAAAGCGATTGAAAAGGAAGTTTATCTTGCAATTTTGATGGACATTGTTCTGCCGGATTCAAACGGATTTGAGCTTCTAAAAAGAATGCGTGAACATAAGAACGCAAAGAATTCTCCGGTTATCGTCTGCTCTGTTGAAGCTGAACAGCAAAAAGCTTTCTTGATGGGCGCAGTTGAATACTTTGTAAAGCCGATAAATTATAAGTTTCTCGTTGAGGTTCTTACAAGCTACCGCTTAAAGAAGGATTCAAATATCTTAATTGTGGATGATGACGTTCCTACATTGAATTTAATAAAAGAAGCGATCGAACAGGCAGGTTTTAATGCCATTGCAGAATCCCATTCGGGCAAGGTACCGGATATGATAGACTCATTGAATCTTGATCTCGCTATTATCGATCTTGACATGCCTGAACTCAACGGCTTTGACCTGATTAAGACTATTAAATCGAAACCTAACTTTGCGAAACTGCCTGTCATCATTTACACCGGTAAGGAAAATTATAAGGAAGATCTAAAAAAGATTGACGGCATGTTTGCAGACTTGCTTGAAAAGAGCTCTACCAACATTGAGGAGCTTTCTGAAACAATTACTCAAATGATAAACAGGTACGATGAACCGCCTCCGGTTGAAGAAGTTACTGCGCAGAAAGACACTATTAAGATTCTTCTTGTAGAAGACTACAAACATTCCCAGATTATAGTGACAAGACTGCTTAAGAAAAATAATTTTGAATCCATTGTTGTTGTTGAAAACGGAGCGGAAGCAGTAGATGCTGTTAAAGCGCAGCACTTTGATTTGATCTTAATGGATATGCAGATGCCCGTAATGAACGGCTTTGAAGCAACTGAGAAAATTAGGCAGCTTCCGGAGTATAGAGAAACTCCTATAATTGCGCTTACTGCTTTTGCCATGAAAGGCGACAGGGAAAAATGTCTTGATGCCGGTGCAACGGATTATATTCCCAAACCGATCGACAGCCAGGAATTTATCGAGAAAGTAAAATACTACACTGATAGCAAAATAAAGGTATAGCTGTTTAATCAACTAACTGTAAAAATGTTTTCAGCAATTAAGCAATTACATCTTTAACCAAACTATAAATTCTTTTTTAGTCTGCCTTAGATATTCCATGTCGGCAAAACCATTTTTAATTTTGATTTTCAAATTTTTAATTACCAGATGATTAACGAAACACCCAGAGTACGATTTGCGCCAAGCCCAACCGGTTATCTTCATGTTGGTGGGTTGAGGACTGCTTTATACAATTTTTTATTTGCAAGGCGCAACAACGGCAGATTTATTCTTCGCATTGAAGATACTGATAGGAAGCGCTTTGTGGAAGGAGCCGTTGAAAATTTAGTAGCATCGCTTAAATGGTGCGGGCTTGAATTTGATGAAGGTCCCGATGCTGCCGGAGATGTTGGTCCTTATATGCAATCGCGGCGGCTGGATATTTATGATTATCATGCAAAACAATTAATCGAAAGCGGACATGCATATTACTGCTTCTGCACGCCGGAAAGATTAAACGCTTTACGGGAAGAACAGCAGAAACAAAAGCTTCCGCAAGCTAAATATGATAAGCACTGTCTTCACTTAAGTAAAGATGAAATTGAAAAAAGCCTTGCAAGCGGGATCGATAAAGTAATCCGGCTTAATGTTGAACCAAATCAGAAAATTATTTTTGAAGATATTATCCGCGGCAGAGTGGAGTTTGACAGCAATAACATCGACGATCAGGTGTTGATTAAAAGCGATGGTTATCCTACATATCATCTTGCAAATGTAGTTGATGACCATCTGATGAAGATTACGCATGTTATCCGCGGGGAGGAGTGGCTATCGTCTACACCTAAGCATATTCTTCTTTATGATTTTTTTAATTGGGAAAAACCTGAGTTTGCGCACCTCCCTCTTCTTCTTAACCCGGACAGATCAAAATTAAGCAAGCGCCAGGGAGATGTTGCAGTTGAGGATTACCGCGCAAAAGGATATTTGAAAGAAGCACTCGTTAACTTTGTTGCGCTTCTTGGATGGAATGCCGGTGACGATAAAGAATTCTATTATATGAATGAGCTGATTGAAAAGTTTTCTCTTGAACGTGTAAATAAATCCGGCGCTGTATTCGATCTTGAAAAGCTAAACTGGCTTAATGCAGAACATCTCCGCAAAAAGACAGATAATGAAATTCTTCAATTACTGAAAGAAGAAATTAATCATTCGGCATTAGACATTAGTCAATATCCAGATGAGTACTTGCTAAAAGTAATTACTGCAATGAAGGAACGAGTTTCATTCATTCATGAGTTCCTCTCAAAGAGCCCTTATTTATTTGAAGCACCAAAGGAATATGAACAAGCAGCAATTGCAAAAGGCTGGAAGCCGGAAACTCCGGAAGAATTGAAAAAGCTTTGCAGTGCTTTTTCCAACCTTGAGAATCCTTCCAAAGAAGATTTTGAACAAGCATTTGAAAAAGCAGTTGGAGAATTAAATATTAGTAAAGGAAAATTAATACATCCGCTTCGCTTAGCAGTTTCAGGGATGAGCACGGGACCAGGAATGTTTGATATTCTTTTTATACTCGGTAAAGAGGAAGTGATTAAAAGAATCAATAATGCAGTTGAAACTATCAGGGCTTAGCCATCCAATAATTCCTTCTCTGAATGACGGGCGATAACCGAACGACCAATGATTGACTAACTTATTTATTACTTTTATTTCTTTTATTTCTTCGATCTTCTTATTGCTCACCGCCTATTATCACCGTCCGTGGTCTTACTTCCCAGCTTTCAATTACTCCGTTTAAGACATAAGGATCATTCTTAGCAAAATTTTCTGCCGCCCGTCGGATCGTTCCCTTGGAATACCAGGATAGCTTTATCAGCTTGGATTATATCCGCATAAATAAAGCCTTCTCCAGGATTAGGAATAAGATC
>JAJYIL010000424.1 GCA_021790055.1 Bacteroidota bacterium | reverse complement strand
TAGTAATGCAGTGTACATTTAAAACTCCTCCCAGCCTTATTTGCATAAGGATGTAGTTATCATGTTATATCGTACCGGTAAATATTCCGGTACTAAAAAATATCTGTATGGCAATTTAATAAAAAAAAAAGGATAATTATGAGCTTTCTATTTAGAAAGCAAATCAACCAGGTCAATCGACTTATATTTTAACTCTTCCGGCGTAGGCATCTTATCTAATCTCATAAGCTCCTCTATTGCAGCCATTTCTTTATCCATAAAATTACCACCGGCGGCATACACTTTATCGTTCTTAACATAAAAGGCGATGAACTCATGTGAAGAGATGTCTCCTTTGAAAATAATTTCCTGCCAGTCTCCCGCATGACCAACGTAGTTGAAGCTTAAGCCGACCTGCGAAGTCCAGAAGAAGGGAACAATCCTGTTGGGAATATTCAGCCCCATCATATTGTGTGCGGCGATAATTCCTTGCTGCTCAGCGGTGCGCCAGTGTTCTATGCGTATGTCTTCGCCTGTCTGCCAATCCGTATAAGTTGCAATATCGCCCGCAGCAAAAATGTCTTCCGTTACTCTTAAGTAGTCGTCTACCTTTAAGCTGCCGTCTCGCAGTAGCTCAAAAATTTTCCCGGACGGGTCGCTTTGCGAAAGAAAGCTTGTTGCAGGCTTTACACCAACGCCAAGCAATACAATATCGGCATCAAACCTTTCCCCGTTTTGGAGAAGGACAGCTTCGACTTTTTCTTTGCCTGCAAATTCAGATAGCGTAAAGCTCATCCTGAAAGTTACGCCGTTCTCCTCATGTAGATGCTTAAACAAGATGCCGACTTCCTTACCGAAAACTTTCTGAAAGGGTATCATCTCCATTGAAATTACGAGTACGTCGAGTCCGCGTTTGCGGAGACTGTATGCCGTTTCCATTCCTATAAAGCTTGCGCCGATTATTACCGCTTTATTAGCCCTTGCAGCAGCTTCGATAATTTTTTTTGAATCTGAAAGGCTGCGGAGTGTAAAGACGTTTTTTAAATTTTCACCGGGAATGCCGGGCTTTTTAGGCTCACCTCCCATTGTTAATAGCAATTTGTCAAATGAAATACTGTCCCCCTCAGAAAAGCTTATCCTCTTTTCTTTAGGATTAACCCCGGTAACATTTTTATTCAGCATTAATTTTATACCTAAATCTTTGTAGAAGCCTTCTCCCCGCAGCGGCATCCATGTTTCCTCGGCATCGCCGGCTAAAAAATCTTTGCTTACATTCGGTCTATCGTAAGGCAGATCCTCATCTTTGGATATTAAAATTAATTCACCGGCAAATC
Organism: Bacteroidota bacterium; assembly: GCA_021790055.1. GTDB lineage: Bacteria > Bacteroidota > Ignavibacteria > Ignavibacteriales > Ignavibacteriaceae > FEN-1297. Next base: position 2,378 of record JAJYIL010000424.1, on the reverse strand, counting down.
CATCTTCGCGCAAAGCCTGTGCAGCAGAATACCCGGCAGCGCCTCCTCCGATAATTACAAACTTTCTTTTATCTGTTTCTTTATGCTTAAGGATTTGAGGCGGAATCCCGCCCTCAATCTTTTCGGGAAGTGATACAATTACATTTTGTCCGTCAATTCTTGTCTCAAATTTTTGAATAGAATCGTTTGCGGGAGGCTCAAGTCTTAATCCTGTTTTTGCATTGAAGCATGCATGATGCCACGGGCAGACAATCCTATCGCCGTTTAGTAATCCTTCTGCAAGCGGCGCGCCGTAATGCGTGCAGTGAGCCGAAAGAGCATAAAATCTGTCTTCAATTTTGCAAAGGAGAATTTCATTCCCGCCAAGATTAACGGATTTCATCTCTCCATTTTTTAATTCATCAACTTTTACGGCGGTAAATTCTCTCATAAGAATATGCATATTATTTTAGAAATCATTTAACAGTTATGGTGCCCTGCATAATATCGGGGTGTATGCGGCAGTAATATTTATAGGTGCCGGTACTGTCGAAAGTATAGCTGAAAATACCGTCTGAACTTATATTACCGCTGTCGAATAATCCCGTTGGGTTACCCGGTGTACCGCTTGTTACTGTGTGGGCATAGCTGTCTTTATTTGTCCACGTAACTTTTGTTCCCGTGGAAACGGTTAAGCTTGCAGGAACGAATTGTGAATTTTGCATCCACACCTGATTTGGTCCCGGGGAAGTTGGATTAGACGGTGCAGTCGGATTAGAGCTGCTGCTCTTACTGCATCCCGTTAAAAATCCAAACATAATTAGGAATACAAAGTTTAGAACCAGGAGACTTAATTTAATTTTCTTTAATGTCTTCATTATTTTTATCCGGTTTATAAAAAATATTCCTTGATGAATTAAAATGCCGAACATCCACGGTATTTAAATTACCGATAGCCTCCGGAAACTTTATTGCATGCCGGAAGCAAGTCTTGTTCTTACATTGTAGGTTGCACAAAGTAGTGCTACAGGAATTATTGTTAAGCCTGAAAGCAGGTAATTGACGGCAATGGAAAGATAATTTGTTAATCCGCCGCCGGCTAACCAAATCCCGAGAAAGCCGAGAATGATTCCGGCAAGACTTTTATTTGCCCAGAATCCCATTACAATCAGAACAATTCCCGCAATAAGAAGATTTAACGGTGTTTGTACCTGCCAAACAAAAGATGAAATTGTTATCCATAAACCGGCAAGCAGTGCAATCCATCCCTGCCACATAAAATTTCCTTGATAGTTTGTAAAAAGCTAAAGATTTAATGCAAAGATTGTTCCTGTTTAATTAAAATGGAATGATATGAAATACAAAGCTATTCAGAAGTGACTGAGAATATCATCGAATAATTAAATTTCAATCAAGAGTTAAAAATTTCATTAAATCTTCTATTCTTTTGACTATTCACTTTTAACTATTCATAATTCTATTTCCATTCTTGAAAGTTCTACATAATTAAAATATATTTGATTAAACTTTTATAGGTGAATAGTATAATGGAAAAGACAAAAAAATTTCTACTGCCGGAAAAAGAAATACCGGAGCATTGGTACAACATTCAGGCTGATATGCCGAATCCCTGTTTACCTCCTCTTCATCCCGGAACAAAACAGCCGATTGGACCCGAAGCATTAGCTCCGCTCTTCCCGATGGAATTGATAAAGCAGGAAGTTTCCCGGGAAAGATGGATTGAAATTCCGGAAGAGGTAAGAGAAGTTTATAAGATGTGGAGACCGAGTCCGCTATTCAGGGCTACGAATCTTGAGAAGTTGCTGGACACACCTGCAAAAATTTATTACAAGTATGAAGGCGTAAGCCCGGCAGGCTCTCACAAACCGAATACGGCGGTTGCACAGGCATATTACAATAAGCAGGAAGGGACAAAAAAATTAACAACCGAAACCGGCGCCGGTCAGTGGGGAAGTGCGCTTAGTTTTGCGTGCAATATTTTCGGAATTGAGCTTGAAGTCTATATGGTAAAAGTAAGCTTTGACCAGAAGCCGTATAGAAAATCCATGATGAATACCTGGGGCGCAAAAGTTTTTTCTTCACCGACAAGCTTAACGCAGTCCGGTAGAAAAGTTCTTGCAGAAAATCCTGATTCGCCGGGAAGCCTCGGTATTGCAATTTCAGAAGCGGTAGAGATGGCAGCTTCGAGAGAAGATACAAAATATTCGCTCGGTAGCGTTCTTAACCACGTGCTTATGCATCAAACTGTAATCGGGCAGGAAGCTATTAAGCAGATGGAATTGGCTAATGATTTTCCCGAAATAGTAATCGGATGTTTTGGCGGTGGTTCCAACTTCGGCGGAATTGCCTTACCTTTTCTCGGATTGAATTTTCGGGAA
>JAJYIL010000423.1 GCA_021790055.1 Bacteroidota bacterium | reverse complement strand
ATCTCTTAAACAAATCCGGATACGCTAAGAGCGATTCATTTTTCCGTGTAGCTCAGGCAATTGCAGAAACATTACCCAACGAAGCTAAAGAGAAAAAATTATTAGAAGGATTCCTAAATTTACGAGAGAAGATTTCCGAAGGTTTCAAACCCGAAGAAAAAGACAAAACTTTATTTGATTAAAAAGTATACTAATCCCACAATTCCTCAAAATGTGGGATTAGTATACCAGCAATATGACACAAGAACAATTACAACAAAAATTAACAGAACTTAGAAGTTTACCCGGTGAAACGGAATGGGTAGAATTTAAATCAGCTCGTAATAGTTTCGATTTTGATGATCTCGGGAAATATTTCTCAGCTCTTGGTAATGAAGCAAATCTTAAAAATCGGGAATGTGGCTGGTTGGTTTTTGGCGTTAATGATGAACGGGAAATTGTAGGAACTAATTTTAAAAATAATATTACTCATCTTCACAAACTAAAGCATGATGTTTCTCAGCAGACTAATAATAACATAACTTTTACTGAAATTTTTGAGCTTAGTCTTCCGGAAGGAAGAGTCATTCTTTTCCAAATTCCTTCTGCGCCTCTCGGTATGCCAATTACATGGAAGAGGATTGCTTATGGAAGAGATGGTGAGTCTCTTGTTCCTCTCAATTATACGGAACAAGATTTAATTAGAAATCAGCAGTTAATTGATTGGTCCGCTAAAATTTGTGAAGATGCATCAATTAATGATCTCGATGAAAAAGCAATTGCACGGGCTAGAATTGAATATAAAAAGAAAAATACTAATCTTATTCACGTCATCGATTCGTGGGATGATATTACTTTCTTAAATAAAATTAAAGCAGCCATCCAGGGTAAGTTTACAAATGCTGCAATCTTAATTTTAGGTAATACGGAATCTACACATTTTATTAACCCATCAGTTGCAAAAATATCATGGATACTTAAAGATGATAATAATTTTGAACTAGATTATGAACATTTTGAACCTCCATTCATTTTAAATACCGATGAATGCCTGCTCAAAATTAGAAACCTTAAGTATCGCTATTTGCCTGATGCAACATTATTCCCCGAAGAAATCCTTACTTATGAACCATGGGTTATTCGCGAAGCCTTGCACAACTGTATTGCCCATCAAGATTATAAATTAAACAGCCGAATCGCTGTTATTGAAAAAAAGGATGAACTGATTTTTAATAATGCAGGCAGTTTTATTCCGCAATCCGTTGAAGCAGTAATAACTCAAGATGCCCCTCAAAAATATTATAGAAATCAACTCCTCGTCGATCTTATGGTTAATGTAAATATGATTGATTCTATTGGAAGCGGCATTAAAAGAATGTTCTTAAAACAAAAAGAAAGATTTTTCCCTTTACCAACTTATATTTTAGACAAACCTAATGAAGTGACTGTTAAAATTTATGGTAAAGTCTTAGATGAAAATTATACTCGTGTTCTCAGTTCAAATAAATCTCTCGATCTTAATACAGTTATCTTACTCGATGCAGTTCAGAAGAAGGAAGTTATTTCAAAAGAATTACATGCATTTCTTAAAAAGAAAAAGCTGGTGGAAGGCAGATATCCCAATATTTTTATATCTCTCGGTGTAGCAAAATTTACTGATGAAAAAGCCAAATATATCAAGAATCGTGCTTTCGACAAAAAATATTACAAAGACCTTGTTATTGAATATCTCTCAAAATATGGAAAAGCGACTCGTAAAGAATTAAATGATCTTTTGGTTTCAAAAATTTAAGATGCACTGACTGAAAAACAGAAGATTGACAAAGTAAAAAATCTTCTTACTGAAATGTCTAAAAAAGATAGATCGATTCTTAAAAAAGGTGAAACACGATCAGCTTTTTGGGTTCTAATTAGACAATGATTTAGACAAATATTAGACAATGATTTAGACAAATATTAGCTATAAAATTTCCATGACCCCTTATATTATAAAGAGTTAATTTTTCTAAGAGTATTATCTAATTCAATATATTTAGCCAAAACTATAGGACAATATGAAACCATTTCATACTATCGCCGTTCCTCATAAAGATATTTTACAAGGCAATCTAACACTTGATGTTTTTGCTGCTGATCTGCATGAGGTCAGTCTAAAACGTGGTCCGGATGAATATAAAGACCCCGAAATTTTCTTCCAGAAAACTTATCTGACCGAGGGCTTAAAGAATCTACTCTCAATAGTAGAAAAACGCGTTTCCGGTAAAGGTGGCGATCCTATTATCCAGCTTCAAACTCCTTTTGGCGGCGGCAAGACGCACTCATTAATTGCTATCTACCATAAAGCAAAAGAATGGAAAGCTAAAACTATCGTAATTGTCGGAGAAAAAATTGAACCGACTGATACTCTTTGGGGAATTATTGAAAAGCAGCTAACCGGTAAAATTCAACGCTTTAAAGATCAAGTTGCTCCAGGCGGCGAATCAATAAAAGAACTGCTCGAAGCTCACCAGCCAGTTTTAATCCTGATGGATGAAGTTCTTCAGTATGTAACACGCGCTGCCGGTGTTAAAGTTGGCGCTTCAAATCTTGGCGCTCAAACAATTGCATTCATGCAGTCTCTTACTGAAACTATTGGAACTATGCAAAAAGCTTCTTTACTTCTTTCGCTTCCTTCGAGTGTGCCTGAACATTATGATGAAAATGCCGAAAGGCTTTATTCACAATTACAAAAGGTTTCCGGTAGGGTAGAAAAGATTTATACTCCCGTCGAAGAAAGCGAAATAACAAAAATTATTCGCACAAGATTATTTTCTTCTGTTGATGAAACCGAATCGAAAAAAATCGTTAATCATTTCGTAGGCTATTTGGAAAAAGAAAATCTATTGCCCGTTGGTTTACTTGCTTCCGAATATCGCGATCAATTCCTTTCATCCTATCCGTTTATTCCCGAAGTCGTTGACGTGCTTTATAAAAGATGGGGTACATTCCCGCAGTTTCAAAGGACTCGTGGAGTATTAAGGCTATTAGCCCAAGTAATTGCTTCTGTTAAAACTTCTAATAAATCTTACTTAACTTTGTCCGATTTCAATCTCGCAAATCAAGAAATTCGCCAGGACCTTATTAAGCATATCGATTCCACATTCAATGGTGTTATCGCTGCGGATATAACAGACAAAAACTCTGGTGCTGTTAAAGTCAATAATGATTTAGGTAGTACTTATCAAGGGCTTTCGCTAGGTTCAAGATCTGCCACTGCTATTTTTATGTACTCTCATTCCGGTGGAACTGTTAAAGGTGCATCTCTTTCTGAAATAAAACGCTCTGCAACAACTATCGAAAACCCATCTCCAATAATTGACGGGGTTGTCAGTAAGCTTGAAAAAGAATTATTCTTTCTTCAAACATTTGGTGATAAATTTTTCTTTTCCAATCAGCCCAACCTTAATAAAATTCTTCTTACCCAAATGGATAATATCAAAGATCATGATTTGGAGGAATTAGAAAAAGAATTGATTGTTTCAAAAATTAATGGAGTATCATTTAAAGTTTATATTTGGGAAGAAAAGACTTCCAATATAACTGATGATGAAAATCTAAAATTAGTAATTCTTAAAAAAGACAATAAAGATTTGATAAATGATATTATTAAGAAAAAAGGGCAGTCACCCCGAACCAAATCAAATACTGTTTTTTGTCTTATCCCGTCTGAATTCGA
>JAJYIL010000422.1 GCA_021790055.1 Bacteroidota bacterium | reverse complement strand
TGGTATCCCTGCCAGGATCACCCGAATGATTTTAGTACAAGCACCTTAACTGCAACCGTACCCGAAGGATGGGTTGTAGTTTCAAACGGAGCGCTTACAAAGGAAACTACCGATAAGAAAGATCACTCAAAGACTTTTACGTGGACTGAAAACAAGCCTCATGTAGTTTATCTTAACTCCATTATTGCGGGTAAGTATGACATCCTGAAAGCGAAATGGGACAACGTTCCTATCTATTATTATGTGGAGCCGGAGTATGCCAAGTATGCGATGGAAAACTTTTCTCATACACCGGACATTTTAAGATATTTTTCCGAAGTAACCGGTCATCTTTACGAATGGGAAAAGCTCTCGCTTTCCACAGTTCAGGATTTTACCGAAGGCGGAATGGAAAATGTTTCCGCAATTACATTGACTAACACAACGCTTCATGATAAGAACGCCGAGCCGCAGGTAAATTCAACTAACCTTGTTTCGCACGAAACAGCACATCAGTGGTTTGGCGATTTGATGACATGCCGCGATTGGAATGATGCATGGCTTAATGAGGGTTTCGCTCAATTCTTTGAAGCGCTTTACGGTCAGCACGCTTTTGGCAATGACCATTACACATATGAAATGAGTCAGAACCACCTGCAAGTTATCACGGCAGACAAGCTTGAAAGGCAGGCTACTGTTTATACAAGATACAATTCTCCCGATGACGTCTTCAGCGTTTATATTTACCAGCGCGGCGCTTCGATTCTAAATATGCTCAGGCACATGCTCGGAGATCAATTGTTTTTTAAAGCGATTAGGCTTTATGTTCAGAGGAACCAATTTCATAACGTTGATACTCATGACCTTGAACGGGCTTTCCAGGCTGCAACCGGCAGAAACCTGAATTGGTTCTTTAGAGAGTGGATTTATAAAGGCGGTCATCCGATATTTGATGTAAAATATAATTACGACCAGAATGCTCACAAACTTTTGTTGACTGTAGATCAGACTCAGAAAGTTGACAGCTTAACTCCGGTTTACCGCGTTCCGGTTGATATTTTTATTGAAACTCCTTCTCAAAAGATTACCAAAACAGTTTGGATTGATTCGTTAAATAATTCTTACAGTTTTGATGTAAATGAAAAGCCTTTAATGGTTAACTTCGATGAAGGTCATTATCTGCTTGATGAATTGAACGTAAAGAAAACGGAGCCGGAGCTTGTATATCAGCTTAAGAAAGATAAGGACGTTGTCGGCAGAATCTGGGCAGCGGATCAACTTGGCAATGAAAAAGGAGATGAAGCGGAAAAAGCATTGGCAGCTTCGCTTAAAGATGATTCATTCTGGGCGGTTCGTTCACAATGCGCTGTATTACTTGGAAAATTTGTAAATGATGAATCCAAGCAGGCTCTTTTAAGTGCAGTAAACGACAAAGATAAAAGAGTTCAGGTAAGCGCAATAAATTCTTTAGGAAATTTTAAAGATGCAAAGATTGCTAAGCTGCTGGATGAGAGATATCATTCTGCAAAGAATTACTTTGTTAGAGCGGCAGCAGTAACATCATTTGAAAAGATTGATTCGGTTAAGGCTCTTTCATTAATTGAAAGCGCCTTGAAGGTTACTTCGTACGAAGGAACAATAAAGAATGCCGCACTCGAAGCATTGGCTAAGATAGATTCCAATAAGGCTTATAATCAAGCAGTTGAATTTACGACTTACGGCGAGCCGGACCAGGTTAGAACGAGAGCATTATTTATGCTGACACAAAGCAGCTTTAATAAAGATAAAACCGAAAAGCTTTGTGAGAAATTGGTTAATGATCCTTACTGGATTGTAAGCTTAATTGCCGTAAACGGACTCGGAAAGCTCGGAGGCGAAGATGCAATCCCCGTACTTCAAAAAGTTGCTCATGAAACTACAAACTTCAGAATTATTGAAGTAGCCAAAAGAGCAATTAAGGAAATAGAGAACCGCGGAAAGGAAGCCGGGAAGCCTTAGGTTTGAAATCAGAGGTCAGAAGTCGGAGATCAGAAATCAGAGGTCAGAAGTCAGAGAACAGAGGTCAGAGATCGGATGCTGACCTCACACCTCTGATCTCTTTTCCATTTTGCATTAAACTGACATACGAATTGAAAATACCTTCCTCTACTTCAGCATCTTCTTAAGACGATTTACTTCATCCCGCAGGGAAGCAGCCTTCTCAAATTCCAGGTCTTTAGCCGCTTGATGCATTTGTTCGGTTAGCTGTTCTATTAAATCCTGCTTCTGTTCGGTGTTCATATACCTAAGCACGGGCTCGGCGACTTTGGTGAACGAACCGTTGTCCTTTTCTTCTCTCTTACGAACATCCGCAATGGAAGTTGAATTAAGAATCTCCTCCATGCTCTTGTATATTGTTTTAGGGGAAATATTGTTGGCAATGTTATACTCTGTTTGAAGAATCCGGCGGCGGTTAGTTTCGTCGATTGTCTTTCGCATTGAGTCGGTAATTATATCGGCATACATTATGACTTTGCCGTTTACATTACGGGCGGTTCTGCCTGCGGTCTGCATAAGTGATCTTTCGCTTCGGAGAAAGCCTTCCTTGTCGGCATCGATAATTGCAACAAGCGAAACTTCCGGTAAGTCAAGACCTTCTCTTAAAAGATTAACGCCGACGAGAACATCGAAGTCGCCTATTCTTAAATCCCGGAGTATCTCAACGCGTTCAAGTGCATCAATATCGCTGTGGATGTAACGGACTTTGATTCCAATCTTATCAAGATAGTCGGATAAATCCTCAGCCATTTTCTTGGTTAAAGTTGTAACCAGTATTCTCTCTTCCTTAGCGGCGCGGATTCTAATCTCGCCAATCAAGTCGTCAATCTGACCTTTAATCGGTCGCACTTCAATTTCGGGGTCAAGCAAGCCGGTCGGACGAATTATCTGTTCGACAATAACGCCGCCGCTTTTCTCAAGCTCATAATCTGCTGGCGTGGCGCTTACAAAAATTACCTGGTTAAGCATGCTTTCAAACTCTTCAAACTTCATCGGACGGTTATCGAGTGCAGAAGGAAGGCGGAATCCGTATTCAACCAAAGTTTCTTTTCTTTTTCTATCGCCGTTATACATTGCTCTAAGCTGCGGCATGGTAACGTGGGATTCATCTATTATAAGTAGAAAATCTTTTGGGAAATAATCGAAAAGGTTATAAGGTCTGGAGCCGGGCTCGCGACCATCCATGTGCCGGGAATAATTTTCTATGCCGGAACAGTAGCCTATTTCTTTAATCATTTCTATATCGAACCTGGTTCTTTGTTCAATCCGCTGGGCTTCGAGATATTTTTCTTCTTTCCTATAATACTTTAAACGGTCTTCCAATTCCAACTCAATGTTGTAAATCGCTTTCTGAATCTGGTCTCTATTAGTTACGAAATATTTTGCAGGGTAAACAGGTGCGGAGTCTATCTCGCGGATAACATCGCCGGTTACCGAGTCGATAACCGAGAGCCGCTCAATATCGTTATCCCAAAACTCGATGCGTATTGCCTCGTCGTACTGGTAAGCAGGTATAATCTCAACCACATCCCCTCTTGCTCTAAAAGCGCCTCTGGTAAAGTCAACATCGTTACGGACGTAATGGATATCAATCAAATCCCGAAGAAGCTTTTTTCTAGGGACAGTCATTCCTTTCTTTAAGAAGATAATCTGGTTGGCATATTCCTGCGGTGCGCCTA
>JAJYIL010000421.1 GCA_021790055.1 Bacteroidota bacterium | reverse complement strand
GGAAGAACTGGAACAGCTGGCAAAAGTAAAACCGGAAAAACTTATAGACGGCCGCCTTGAAAAGTTTGGCAGGATGGGCGCTTACGTTGAGTAGAAGTAATTATGTTAACTAAATACTTAAATAAAGCAATGGAACACGCTCGCTATGAGATTTTAAGCGATGATAATTCTTTTTATGGCGAGATTCATGAATGCCCAGGTGTTTATGCAAGTGCAGACACATTAGAGGAATGCCGAAAGGAGTTGGAAGAAGTTTTAGAAAAGTGGCTGTTATATCGTGTTTATAAAAATCTTCCTATAACTTTAATTGATTGAATTGAGAAGGAGAAATAAATGATCACCTATAAATTTTCAGTTGTAATTGAAAAAGATAACGATGGCTATTTTGCTTTTTGTCCTGAGCTACAGGGTTGTTACACACAAGGGGAAACATATGAGGAGGTATTAGTTAATATTAAAGATGCGATTCATCTTCATGTAGAAGATAGAATCGAAAATGGCGAAGAGGTTCCACAAGCAGACTCGGTTAGCCTTACTTTAATGGAAGTTGCAGTATGAGCGAAAGATTGCCGAGAGTTACTGCAGCAGATACAATTAAGGCAATACAAAAAATAGGCTTTTCATTTTCTCGCCAAAGTGGAAGCCACAAAATTTATAAGAATGATAAAGAAAATAGAGTTACAGTCCCAATTCATTCTGGAAAGATACTTCTTCCCAAAACACTGGTAAGTATTTTAAAGGATGCTGAATTATCAGTTGAAAAATTTAGAGAATTACTAAAGTAAGCATCTGCCCAAAATTTCCTGCTTATCCTGCCTTTTAATAAATTTGAATCAACGTTTATTATTTTATAGAAGCTGAATGTTAATTCATAAGACTGAAATAAGAGTCCGGTATGCGGATACCGACCAGATGAAGTTTGTTTACAACGGGAGATATTTTGAGTACTTCGAAGTTGGAAGAACAGAAATGCTTCGAGAAAACGGATTACCTTATCATTTAATTGAAAGCAAGGGATTTCAGCTTCCGGTTCTGGAGACTTATGCGAAATTTATTATTCCTGCTAAGTATGATGATATTTTAATTGTGGAATCCAAAGTGAAAGAATACCCGTCGTTCCGGATTCATATTGATTACCGAGTTTTCCGGAAAAATTCTGATGAGTTAATTGCCGAAGGCTTCACCGAACATGTCTTTATCAAAGAAGCAAGCAGGAAGCCTTCGAGACCGCCGGAGTTCTTCACGCTGGTAATGAAGAAGTATTTTGAAAGTTAAATTTTAATTGTCATAAATGTGTAGTTTGATATGGATAAAAAGGACTTTGAATATTTAATAAAGAACGCTTTAGCTGAAGACATTGGCAGCGGAGATATTACGACTTCAGCTATTGTTCCGGATAATCTAATTGCAACCGGAGAGTTTCTTGTAAAGCAAAATGGCATTGTTGCCGGTCTTGAAGTTGTTGAAATGCTTTTGAAGATTGTTGACTCGAAGCTTTTTTTTGTACGAAATGTCAATGATGGAGAAAAGGTAAACTCCGGTAAAATTATTGCAACCGTAAAAGGCAGCGCCGCATCAATGTTAACGGCGGAACGAACCGCATTAAATTTTCTACAGAGAATGAGCGGCATTGCTACTATGACAAATTTGTACATCGAAAGAATTAAGCATACCAAAGCGAAAATTTTAGATACTCGGAAGACTGCGCCAGGACTACGTGAACTCGATAAGCTTGCAGTTAAGCTCGGCGGAGGTACAAATCACCGCATCGGATTATACGATATGTTTTTAATTAAGGATAACCATATCGCCGCGGCAGGGTCGATTACAAAAGCAATTGAATCGTGTAAAGAGTACAGGCGAAAAAACAACTCCAGCTACAAAATTGAAGTTGAGACAGAAAATCTTGAACAGGTAAAAGAAGCATTAAATACAGGAGCTGATTTTATATTGCTGGATAATTTTGAACCAGTTGAAATGAGAAAAGCCGTTCAATTAATTTCCGGTAAATGTTTAACCGAAGCCTCCGGCGGAATAGACTTGAACACGATTAAGGCTGTAGCTGAGACCGGGGTTGATTATATTTCAGTCGGCGCACTGACACACAGCGTTCGTGCATTGGATATTTCGCTGGAGATAACTATTTAAGTAATGAGAGGAGTATGGAACAACAACCAACAAACTACAACCAACAAACCTTAAACAGTGTAGATGTACGATAAGTTAAAACAACTAACCAAAGACACCGGTATTTACGGCATAAGTACAATTGTTGGAAGGTTTCTTACGTTTCTTCTTACACCGTTTTATACGCATGTCTTCAGCACGCATAACTTTGGCGTGTTTACCAACCTATATGTGTTTATCGGGATATTCAATGTTATCTTTCTTTACGGAATGGATGCGGCTTATCTTAAATTCGCTTCAAATCCGGAAATCGGAGATAAGAAGGATAACTTCTCGACGCCTTATCTTTTTATTTTAGTCTCCGGGATTTTCATAAGCGGGATAATTTTTTTAATGCGTCAGCCGATTTATTCTGCGCTTGATATTCCTGCGAGTAATTTCAAGCTCATGAATTACGTCATCGGAATTCTTTTCATTGATACTTTAAATGTAGTTCCTTACTTAACGCTAAGGCTGGAAAGTAAAGCAAAAAAATTCTCCACGTTTAAGTTGATCAACATTACTATAAACGTGCTGTTGAACCTATTTTTAATTTTAAAGTTGAAGATGGGGATAGAAGCGGTCTTCATAAGCAATCTGGCAGCTACTTGCGCCTCTTTCATTTTATTGATCCCAACTGTAAAAGCAAATTTAAGAATCAAGATTAATACGGCTTTGCTTAAGAGGCTATTAAAGTTCGGCTTGCCGTATCTGCCCGCCGGTCTTGCTGCTATGATGATTCAAAGCATTGATAGACCAATACTTTCTCACTTAACAAACTTAAGTACAAGCGGATTATACAGCGCCAATTATAAGCTGGGCATTTTTATGATGCTGTTTGTAAATATGTTTCAATATGCCTGGCAGCCGTTTTTCCTTCAGAATGCAAAGGAGAAAAATGCCAAGGATATTTTTGCGAAAGTATTAACTTACTTTACTCTGGCGGCTTCGCTGGTGCTTATAGTTATTTCTTTGTTCATTTCAGATTTAGCTAAGATAAGCCTTTACCATCATACAATAATCGGTGCTTCTTACCTTAGCGGATTGGTTATTGTACCGGTTGTACTTTTAGGATATATGTTCCTCGGAATTTATACCGTCTTTACAGTAGGAATTTTTATTGAAGAAAAAAGTATTTACGTACCTTTTATTACAATCACGGGCGCTGCCGTAAATATTGGAGTTAACTTCTGGCTGATACCGATTTGGGGAATAATGGGCGCGGCAATTGCTACATTAGCTGCTTACTTTGTAATGGCGGTTATTTACTTTTTTGTAACGCAAAGCTTTTATAAGATAAATTATGAGTACGGAAAGATTGGGAAAATTTTTATCTCAATTGCGATAGCCGCAGCTATTTATTATGCCCAGTTTGCGAGCGGAGTTCTTACGCTTCTAAATAAATTTCTAATCTTACTTCTGTTCATAATTATGCTGTTGATATTTAATATCGGTAAGGAAGAGTATATCTTTTTGAAAAACCGATTCCGGGCGGCAAAGACCAAGGCTTGAATGAGGTATAGGGTATAAAGGTATAGGGTATATGGGGT
>JAJYIL010000420.1 GCA_021790055.1 Bacteroidota bacterium | reverse complement strand
CTCAGCCGAAGGAACCGACAAATACAAGCAATTGCTGGAAACAAATCAAAAGAAGTTTATCGATAAATGGGGCGGTACCCCGGAAGAAATTTGGTTAAAAGGAAAACAAATTAAAGGAAATAATATCATGGTTACAATTGATAAAGACGAATTCGTCGAGACGTTTGACAAAGCATTATCTTTTATTAATGAAAAGGATTATGCCTCAGCTCTGAAGTATTTGAAGAGCACAATAGAAATGTATGATCAATACGAAAATACGGATCAGAAACCGGATTTAACTAATTTGTTAAACCTGACAGGCAATATTTCAGTATTAGCGAAAGATTATACGAGTGCACAGAAGTACTTTGAAAAAGCTTTGAATAATGACAGCACTTCCTCTCTTGCATGCAGCGGCTTAGGCGATGTATTCTTTGTTTCCGGTAATTATACGGCGGCAAAGACGATGTATGAGTGGGGAGTTAAAAATGACTCTTCGAACAATGCAGCTGTCGTAGGATTGGCAAAAGCGAACAGGCTGCTTAATCTTCCGGTAAGCGATAACACGTTATTTAAACCGAAGAGCGCCGGAAAAACCGAGGATGATGCGTCCAATTCCTCAAAACTGATTGACGAAGCATATTATTTATTCAATAAAAAAGAATTTGACAATGCTCTAAAAAAGTTAACGCAGGTAGAAAGACTTTTTAACGGTCATCTAAGCAACCCTACGGATAAAAACTTTGCAGCATCTTTTTACAATATGAAGGGATTCATTTATCTTGGATTAAATGAAATAGAAAATGCCAGATATTGCTTTGAGAAAGCTTTGAATATAAATCCGGAATCTTCGCAGGCATGTGCCGGCTTGGGAGAGGTTTTCTTTTTAACGGAACACGATGAGCAGGCAAAAACAATGTATGAGTGGGCAGTAAAAAATAATCCTGAAAATAATTTCGCAGTTGCCGGATTAGCAAAAGTAAATACCCTGCTGGGTTATGCCGCACATGATTCATCACTTAATGAACAATCAGAAGAATTGGAAGAAAACCTATACATCAAAATCAATCATCGCGATGAATTTGGGCACCTATTTAACAGGCTGGGCTTAAACGGAAGAGGTGCTGAAATAGGAGTACAGAAGGGAGAATATTCTCAGACTCTGCGTTCAACTTGGAACGGCAGCGAATTATATTTAGTAGATTACTGGAGATACAATCCTGACTATGATGATATAGCAAATCTCCCTGATGAAAAACAAATGGAATTATATTTATCCGTAGTAAAGAGATTTTCTAATGACGCGAGCGTTCAAATAATTAAGAAAGACTCGTTAGCTGCTTCGGAACAATTCCCGGATAATTTCTTTGACTGGATTTATATTGACGCCGACCATTCTTTTCAAGGCTGTACGAAGGACTTAAATGTATGGTATCCAAAACTTAAACCCGGAGGCGTATTAGCAGGACATGATTATATTGACGGAAGATTAATCGGAGGCAACTTCGGAGTTAAGAGCGCGGTCGATGGTTTTATTAAGAACTTAAATGTCGGGCTTTTTACAACCGAAGAAAATACTTTAAAAAGCTGGTACTTTATTAAACCATTTCCGGATTTAAGCACCAGGGAAAATAAGAAACAGGATAAAACATCTCTTAACACAGATTCTCAAAAGCTTCAGGCAGTTTTGAATAGAACTTTGGAAGCATCTTTTGAGCTGTTCGGATTAAAGCATTTTGAGGATGCAATTGAAACGCTTAATAAAACAGAAAAGATATTTTATTCGCAGGATGATAAAGGGCTTCTCAGCGCTTTCGAAAATCTAAGGGGATTAAACTACCTCGGAATGGGACAGAATGATAAAGCAAGAGAATGCTATGAAACCGCTTTGAATATAAATCCGGGTTCATCCCAGGCTTGTGCAGGGCTCGGTGAGGTATTCTTTCTTGAAGGCAAGGACAAAGAAGCAAAGGCAATGTACGAGTATGCCGTAAAGTATAACCCGGGTAATCAATTTGCAGTTGGAGGTCTTGGAAAAATAAACAAGATATTAAACCTGCACGAGGATGACAACACTTTATTGAAGTAGATTATATGAAGCAAAGGCATGAAATATCGCTTAGTATGATTGTTAAGAACGAGGAAAAGTATCTGCGCGGATGTCTTGATTCGGTTAAAGAAGTTGTTGATGAGCTGATTATTGTGGATACCGGCTCAACCGACAGCACGGTAAAAATCGCGGAGGAATTCGGTGCAAAGATTTACAATTACGAATGGACGAATGATTTTTCGGCGGCAAGAAACTTTGCCTTGGGTAAATCTACCGGCAAATGGATTCTATATCTCGATGCAGATGAAAGATTATCAAAACGCTCTGTTGACGAGTTGAAAAAAATAGCTTCATCAGGGAAATTAACCGGGTGTAAATGCACAGTTAAAAATCCTGATAACTTTAACGGCAAGCCTAATTACATGCGGTACACAAGGCTTTTCCCTAATAATCCTTCGAACAGGTTTACCGGTGCGGTTCATGAGCAGATTGATGACTCCTTGCTGGAGAACGGATATGAGATAATTGAAACGGGGATTGAGATAATTCATACCGGTTACAATGTTCCTTATGAGGAAATAAAAGAAAAGGCGCATAGAAATCTTATCATCTTAAAAAATGAATTTAGTAAGAATGATTCGGCATACAATGCTTTTCAGCTTGCCAACACATTTTCCATTCTGAAAAATTATAGCGAGGCAAATACATATTATCTTTTAGCTGTAAAGGGAGGCATTAAGAAAGAATATAAAGCGCATGCGTATCTCAATCTTTCCGATTATGAGTTGAAAAGGCATAATGTAAGCGGCGCTTTAGAATTTCTGAATGCCGGGCTGCAAAATGATCCTTTCAGCCCGCTGCTGAATATGTTGGCGGCAGATATTCATTTCAGATTATACAAAAGGGAGAAGGCTCTTGAGTACTGCAAGAAAGCGCTTGAAGAAAATAAGAAGATATTTTCCGGGCAAAGCAAAGCTGAGCTCGCCGTCGGAGTAAACCCGGAAATAATTTTATCCAAAGGAATCTATCTATCGCTTTTAGCCGGTGATAAAGAAAATTTGAATTATTTCTTTAAGGAATTGAGAAATAAAAATGAGAGATTGTTCGATGTTTTTGAGAAGCTAATCAATAACAAAACTTTCTCAGAAAATGATGAAGTAGAAATAAAGAGTTTAATTTACCCGGATAATATCGAAGCGTTTTTATTATTAGTTGAAGGCTATGCTGACAAATTGAAAGCACTTGAATTGTTAATAGCTCTCGAAGAGAAGTATGAAAGCAATTCAAGATTTCTTAGAACTTTGGGATTGATGTATTCTGAAAACAAAATGTACAATGAATCCATCAAAGCATTTGAAAAAGCATTATTAACAGCAGAAAAGGACCCTGCAACTGTATTTTATTTGGCATCTGTGTTAATGCAAAATAATCAAATTGAAAAAATTCCCAACTTGCTTTTGTTTGCTGAAAAAGAATTCGATAGCATACCGGAGTTTAATGCGAAATATAAAATTCTAAAAGAAAAGTTGATGGGGAAGTGAGGACGTAAAAAGAATTTTGTTGTTTAGGAATCATTAAATAACGGAAGTTTTACGCAAAATAATGTTTTGTCATTCCTAACTTGATTCGGAATCTCTCTTTGCACTATTTATATATGCAGAAACAAGTTCAGCATGACATTTTT
>JAJYIL010000419.1 GCA_021790055.1 Bacteroidota bacterium | reverse complement strand
GGAAAAATTATTTGATTCCATCACCCCAGTATTCCATCACTCCACTACTCCATTCTTCCAAAGTTTGCCTAATATTAGTCATACTAAAAATATGACGTAAAAGACATTTGGCTGGTATTTTCTTCATGAATTTTCCTTAAATTTACAAGGTTATTACTCAAATAATCTTAACTATAAAATGAAACTTCTAAGGAGAAATTATGAACAGTTTATTAAATCTAATTAATTATGGACAAAGTTATTGGCTCGATAATTTAACGCGCGGAAAGATTAAAGGCGGCGAATTAAAAAGGAGAGAAGTTAAAGAAGGACTGCGCGGAATAACTTCAAATCCCAGTATCTTCAATAAAGCAATTTCCAGTAGCAGCGATTATGATTCGCAGATTTCAAAACTTGTAAGCCTAAAAAAATCAGTTCCTGAAATGTATGAAGAACTAACAGTTAAAGATGTTCAGGATGCATGCGATATTTTACGCCCGGTTTTCGATTCATCAAACGGGGTTGATGGCTTCGTCAGTATCGAAGTATCACCCTATCTTGCAAATGACACTGAAGGAACAATGATTGAAGCAAGACGCTTGAATGAAAAAGTTAATAGACCAAATTGTTTAATAAAGATACCCGGTACTGAAGCCGGTGTTCCTGCAATTGAGCAAATGCTTTATGAAGGAATAAATATCAACGTCACATTGCTGTTCTCAATTCAGAGTTATGAAGCAGTAGCAATTGCATATATTAATGCTCTTGAACGCAGAGTTGCAGAGGGTAGACCAATCGATAAAATTGCCTCTGTAGCAAGTTTCTTTTTAAGCCGTATAGATGTTTTGGCGGATCAGTTACTTGCACAATTAATGATTCCGGAAAGGGATCAAAATAACTTGCCCCGACCCGAAGACTTATTGGGAAAGTCTGCAATTGCCAGTGCAAAGTTAGCTTATCAAAGTTTCAAAAATATTTTTAACGGTGAGAGATGGAATACCTTAATTGCAAAAGGCGCACATGTACAAAGACCCCTTTGGGCTAGCACGAGCACTAAAGATCCAATATACAGAGATGTAAAATATGTCGAACCGTTAATCGGGCGTGATACTGTAAATACTCTGCCGGATGAAACGATTACAGCTTTTGCCGACCACGGAGTAATAGTGGAAGACTCAATTGATAAGAATGTTGATGAAGCCAAAACAGTTTTTAGCGATCTAAAAAAGCTTGGTGTAGATATTGATTTTGTAACAAAACAATTGACGAATGAAGGGATTCAGAAGTTTAATGAAGCATACGATAAACTAATGAAAGACCTTAATGAAAAACGGAAAAGGATTCTTGGTGAAACTATCGGTGTACAGAAAATTAATTTTGCAGACTTGAAGACTGAAACTAATTTGATTCTTAAATCGTTGGATGAGAAACAATATGCAAGACGCGTTTATGCCCGCGATGCCCATTTGTGGAAATTTGAGCCGGAACAAGTTGAAGAAATAAAAATTCGGATGGGTTGGTTAGATAGCATGGAATATTTCTTGTCAAAGGCTGACGAAATAATCGAGCTGGCGAAAGAAATAAAAAAGGAGAAGTATAAATTCGTTGTACTTCTCGGAATGGGCGGTAGCAGCTTGTGTCCTGATGTAACAAGAGAAACCTTTGGTTCAAAGCCCGGTTATCCAGCTTTATTTGTCCTTGATAATACTGATCCTGCTGCCGTAAAAGATATTGAGGATAAAATAGATCTCGCTAAAACATTGTTTGTTGTTTCGAGCAAGTCGGGTACAACAATGGAGACAGACAGCTTTTATAAATATTTTTATGAAAAAATTAAGTTATCTACCCAAGGGAATCCGGGAGAGCATTTTATAACAATAACTGACCGGGGAACCATTTTAGTAAAAGAAGCTGAAGAGAAAAAATTCAGACGTGTATTTGAAAATCCTGAAGAATTTGGCGGAAGATACTCGGCTCTCTCATTTTTTGGTATAGTTCCTATGGCATTGATCGGAATTGATATCAAAACAATTTTGAATAGCGCTCATCAGCTTCAGTTAAGCTGTGGATCTTATATCCCTTCCGATTCTAACCCGGCTGTGGCACTAGGCGCTTTTATGGGTGTATGTCAAAAACACGGAAAAGACAAAATAACTTTTGTCCTTGCGAAATCAATATACTCATTCGGTTATTGGGTTGAGCAGTTAATCGCCGAAAGCACGGGTAAAGAAGGCATAGGAATTATTCCGGTTGAAAGTGAAGAACTTGGGAGTCCAGCCGTTTACGGCAACGACCGTTTGTTTGTTTATATTTATACTTCTAAAGATCACGAAGGTTCAGTTGAAAAGAAACTTGCTGCATTAGAAAATGCTAATCATTATGTTGTAAGAATCGATATAAGTAATATTTCATCCCTCGGTGCAGAATTTTTTAGATGGGAATTGGCTACTGCAACTGCCGGAAAGATTATAGATATAAATCCATTCGACCAGCCAAATGTTGCTGAAAGTAAAAAGAACACGGGAAATCTTCTTTCCGAATGGAAAAAGAACGGTGCTTTTGAGAATGAAAGTCCTATAGTTCAAGAAGGCGAATTAAAAATTTATTGTGATGAAAATAGCAAATGGCTTTTCCAGGGGCATAGAAAATCTGCCGGAGATTTCTTAAACTATTATTTCCGCCTCGCGCAACCTCATGATTACATAGCAATGCTTGCCTATTTCTTGAAGACACCATTAAGAGACAAATCCCTTCAGGCATTAAGAATGAAATTGAGAAATGCAAAATCCTTAGCTACAACACTTGGCTATGGACCCCGCTATTTGCACTCGACGGGGCAGTTACATAAAGGCGGACCAAACAAAGGTTTGTTCCTAATTTTTACTGCTGACTCAAAGATTGATCTGTCCATTCCGGATGAGCAATTTGGTTTTGCAACCCTTCAAAGAGCGCAGGCTTTAGGCGATTACCGGTCGCTAAATAATCATAATTGCAGGGTCGTAAGAATTCATCTTGGAAATGATGTTGAAAAGGGCGTCAAACTTTTATCAGAAAAAATAAAAGTTTAGAAAAGAGATTTATCATGGAAGATGGATATGTCGAAACTAAGCAATCAGGAATGTCTAAACCTCAACTTCCCGATCCATGTATTGTCGTTATTTTTGGAGTGTCGGGAGATTTAACGCATCGCGAACTTATTCCATCGCTTTATGCTTTGAATTGTAAAAATCTTTTGCCGGTACCTTTCGCAATTATCGGTTTTGCACGACGTGACTGGAACGACGATACCTTCCGCGAGGAAATGAGTGCCACAATGAAAATTGTGAACGAATGCGGGGATGAAGAATGGGAAAGATTTTCCAAAAATATATTTTATGTAAAGGGAAATTTTAACGACGATCCTTCGGCTTCCTATAAAGATTTGTTTGAGAAAATAAAAAAAGTTCAAGGCGAATTTAACATGCCCGATAACGTTTTATTTCACCTTGCAACTCCGCCATCCGATTACGGAACGATTATTAAAACTCTTGCTGCCGCTTCGCTGACAAAAAGCGAAACCGGTTGGCGTCGTGTAATAATTGAAAAACCTTTCGGAAGAGATGAAATTTCAGCAAGAGAACTCGACAAAGATATTCATAAAGTTTTTAATGAGGAACAAATTTTTAGGGTAGACCACTATCTTGGAAAAGAAACAGTTCAGAATATGCTTGTGTTTAGGTTTGCTAATCCCGGTTTTGAAC
>JAJYIL010000418.1 GCA_021790055.1 Bacteroidota bacterium | reverse complement strand
TCCTTTCTTGTTTTTTACAGCGCCTGTAAATGCACCCTCTTTGTAGCCGAACATTTCAGATTCAAGAAGCTCACGAGCAATTGCACTACAGTTAACAGCTACAAATGCCTTATCCTTTCTTCCGCTTGAATAATGAATAGCCTGGGCAAAAAGTTCTTTCCCGGTACCGGTTTCGCCCAGCAGTAAAACAGGTGTATTTATCCCCGCAACTTTCCGAGCTATCTCTTTTGCATTCTTTATTAGGATTGAATTGCCGGTGATAGCATCAAAATTAAATTTCTCACTTACGTTCCTTTCAAGCTGTTCAATCCTTCTTTTCAACTGAACTTTTTCAATCGCACGCTGCACAAGAGGAATAATTTTATTATCCTCGTCGCCTTTAGTAATGTAATCGAAAGCTCCTTCCTTAATTGCGCGTACGCCGTCCTGAATAGTACCGTATGCGGTTAGCATAATCACCTCGCACATCGGATTGACTTCCTTTATCTTCGAAATCAAATCAATACCGTAAACATCCGGCAGCTTAACGTCCAAAATTACAACCGAAATGTCTTCCTTCTTCAATATGCTTAATCCGTATTCCCCTGTGCCAGCATCATAAGTAATATAATCTTCCAGCCTAAGCAGCTTTAAAAGAAGATTTCTCAGATCGTTTTCATCATCAATTATTAGGACTGAATCTTTCATTTCAATTTATTCTTTTTGATGAGTCAAAAATAAATAGAAAGTCTTAATTATGCATGATGTATCGGGAAGGAAATTATGATGCATCGGTATAAAGGTATAAGGATATAAAGGAACCGCATTGTTAGCGTATACCTTTTATACCCATCTACCTTTAACTCCCTTAGCTGCATCCTGAGGTAGCACCGCAGGTCATACACTTAAGACAGGTGCCGTTGCGGACCATCGTTAAGCTCTGGCATTCGGTACAGACATCGCCGGTGTAGCCCTTCTCAATTGCCTGTCGTACTTTTGCATGGTGTGCGCTGCCCTGGGATGAAGGCTGTTTTACATACTTTGTTTCGCTCGATGCAAGTGAATAATTGTACGAATCGTTGTCCTTGTTCTTATCTTTATCAAGCTCTACAAGGCGCTCGCTTACAACTTCTTCGCTTACATATTCAGGCTCGACAAACTTCTTAACAATTCCTGGAGAGACCTTCGACTTCGATTCATCAGGATCAACATGAGCAAGGTCGTTTCTACCAAGGTATGTTACTGCGAGCTCTCTAAAGATATAATCTATAACAGAAGTCGACATTTTAATCTTATCGTTGCCGGTAACAATACCGCTCGGCTCAAAGCGCGTAAAAACAAATGCGTCTACAAACTCCTCAAGAGGAACGCCGTGCTGCAATCCAAGTGAAATAGAAATTGCAAAGCAGTTAAGCAGGCTTCTGAAAGCCGCGCCTTCGCGGTGCATATCTATAAATATTTCGCCAAGCTGTCCGTTTTCGTATTCGCCGGTACGGATGTAAACAGATTGTCCGTTGATCTTTGCCTTCTGAGTGTAGCCCGTACGTCTATCGGGCAGGCGTCTTCTCTTGGCAATGTAACGGTGAATAATCTTTTCGGCAATCCTAACGATGTCGTTATGCTCTTTGTCTTCAACTATTGCTTCAAGTTCCTCTTCACTGATTGAATTGAGCGGCTGTGAAAGCTTTGAGCCATCGCGGTACAAAGCATTTGCCTTCACACCAAGCTTCCATGAATCCATATAAGCATCCTTAATATCTTCAACAGATGCCTGGTTTGGAAGATTAATTGTTTTCGAGATAGCGCCTGAAATAAACGGCTGGGCGGCAGCCATCATTTTTATATGCGCAGTTGGACGGATGAATCTTGTGCCCTTCTTGCCGCATTTGTTTGCGCAATCGAAGACAGGGTAATGCTCGTGCTTTAAGAATGGAGCGCCTTCGATCGTCATTGTACCGCACACATAATCGTTTGCCGAGGCAATTTCTGTCTTCGAAAATCCTAATGAAGTAAGAAGATTGAAATCGAAAGAATTAATTTCTTCTTTGCTCAATCCTATTTTGTTAGTCAAGAATTCCTCTCCGATTGTAAACTTATTGAATGCAAAGCTGAGATCGAAGACGGTTGGAAGCGTCTTTTCAATCTTTGCAATAACAGCATCGGTAAATCCTTTTGCCTTTAATGATTGAGGATTTATGTAAGGACAGCCGTCGAGTGTTCCGGAGCCCTTGGCATATTTTACTACCTCGGTTATTTGATCTTTATTATAGCCAAGCCTTTCGAGCGCCGGTGGTATAGATTGATTTATAATCTTAAAATATCCGCCGCCTGCAAGCTTCTTAAATTTCACAAGAGCATAGTCCGGTTCAACTCCGGTTGTATCGCAGTCCATAACAAGACCGATAGTTCCTGTTGGGGCGATAACCGTTACCTGTGCATTTCTAAATCCGTATTGAGTTCCAAGCTCAAGTGCGTAGTCGGCATCTTCTCTTGCCGCTTTTAAAAGATCGGATGGGCAATATTTGGGATCAATGCCAACAGGGAAAATTGAAAGACCTTCATACTCTTCATTAGGAACGTTATATGCAGCGCGCCTGTGGTTTCTTATTACGCGAAGCATGTGATCATTATTCTTTTCGTACTTAATGAAAGTTCCCAGTTCCTTAGCCATTTCTGCCGATGTTGCATATGAGGTCATGTGCATTATGGCAGTAATGGCTCCGCATATTGCGAATGCTTCGTTGCTGTCGTATGGAATACCCTGCTGCATAAGAAGTGAGCCGAGATTTGCGTAGCCCAAACCAAGTGTTCTGAAGTCGTAGCTGAGCTGTGCGATCTCTTTGCTCGGGAACTGCGCCATTAGAACGCTTATCTCAAGCACAATTGTCCAGAGTTTTGCAGCATGTCTAAAGGCTTTTATATCGAACTTCTGGTTTTGAATATCATAAAACTTAATAAGGTTGATAGAAGCAAGATTGCATGCGGTATCGTCTAAGAACATGTACTCGCTGCAAGGATTGGATGCTTTAATCTCGCCATCCTCAGGGCAAGTATGCCATTCATTAATAGTTGAATGATATTGAACGCCGGGATCTGCACTTGACCATGCAGCATAAGAGATTTGATCCCAAAGATCTCTGGCTCTTAATGTCTTTGAAGGTTTCGGATTTCTTTTCTCGGCTTTTGCTTTTTTCTTTTCGGTTCTCCAGTAGAGATTCCAATCGCTGTCATTCAAGACTGCATTCATAAACTCGTTTGTAACTCGAATAGAGTTGTTTGAATTTTGCCCCGCAACAGTTGCATAAGCATCGGAGTTCCAATCAACATCGTAAACCGGGAATTCAATTGATCTGAAGCCGAGCTTTGCAAGCTGAATTACTCTTTCAATATAATTGTTTGGAATCTGAGCCTTTCTAGCTTCGATTACAGCCTGTCTTAGCTTCTTATTTAAGTTTTTATTGAACCTGTCGTTCTCCGGATGCTCATCATAACAAGCTTTCATAATATTGTTAAGATGAAGATTGCAAAGCTTGGAGCCTGCAACAATAGAAGCGACTTTCTGTTCTTCCACTACCTTCCAGTTAATGTATTCTTCAATATCGGGATGATCGAGATCGAGGGTAACCATTTTTGCCGCACGGCGGGTCGTGCCGCCGGACTTGATTGCGCCTGCGGATCGGTCACCGATTTTTAAGAACGACATTAAGCCTGAAGATTTTCCGCCGCCGCTTAAAGGTTCGTTAGAACCACGC
>JAJYIL010000417.1 GCA_021790055.1 Bacteroidota bacterium | reverse complement strand
ACCGGGCAATAAAAAAGCTTCCTCGAAAGAGGAAGCTTTTTGGAAGGAGGAAATAGGGCAACAACTAAGCGCTGGCTTTTGGTGAAGTAGAAGAGTACTGAACTACTTTACCGTCAGCGGTTTTGGTTGCTACACTAAGAAGTAAAATATTCTTGGTGTATTTTGCAGCTATGAGCTTCTGTTTGGCATCGAAGTCAAGTTGAAGATCGTAAGCCTGGTTGAAGTTGAAGCCGGGAACTTCTTTATTGAGGGCTATGATCTGGTAGGGATCATCATCCGGATTGGTTGGATCTGTAAAGCAAACGATAGCGTTTGCAAACAAATTTACTTCTTCTGGAGTAAATACAGATTCAGTGTTCAAGGCAAGGATTGAAGCTGTAACTTTATCTACAGCGACTGCAGCTACATCAACCGGGAGGCTGAAGCCACCAGGAGTAATGATATTATTCTCGGTTGGTTTGACTGCAGAGGAATAAGGAAAGTTGCTTTTGAAGATTGTGTTGAACACGGTCATACCGGATTCTTTGACGGTCTTCCAGATCGCAGCAAGAGTAGTAAGAGTCAAAATCGACTTTGCAAGAGCAACGGTGACAGAGAACTTTTGTCTGACTTCGGTTACTGCCGGATCGTTATTAACGTTAAAACTGGAAGGGCGAGCGGACATGATTGTCTTTCCGTCAACTGTTCTTGCAGAAAGATTGCCGAGTCTGCCTCTCATGTTTCCGATTACGTTTCCATTTAAGATAGCCATGGGAACTCCATTTTTTATTTAAGAAATAAGTTATTTAGTTAAGTACACGGGGCAATTATATATTCCAGTAATTCTGAATTCACTGTAAAGTTTGGAAAGGACATTTTGACAAGCGCAATGACCGCGAATGAGGCGGGGCAGATGCGGAGCAGAGGCTTGTTAGAGGCGGAGTAGAAGTGGAATTGAATGATGAATAATGAATGCTGAATTGAGAATAATGAATAGACGAAAAATTAAAATTTGATTGCAGGAAATGATATTGGTTTCTTTGTTCGCTTTCTGAATAAAATATTATTAATGGCATATTCTGAGAGGAAGTATTTTTGTGAGAGTTCGTAAACTGCATCTCCTAAATGAAGTTTGCTTCGCAAAGTTCTGTATTCGTTTTTGATGATGAGATTGCGTAAGGCAATTTCATCGATCAAGCCGTAGGCTTTTATTTTCACGAAGAGTGGATCGGACAGTAAGGATTCTAAACACAAAGATTCCTCACTTCGTTCGGAATGACATGCACTATTTGAAATTTGTTTAGTCATTGGACCAGATGCCTAGATGGTTTCTTCTTGCGGTGTGCCGAAGATTGTAGAATAAATCGTAGTACCTTTTACCTTTTGGGTAATGACTGATACGGCATAAGCCGGCTTTGAGAAGCTCTGCTTGAACCCAGAGTGAATCTTTGCCAGCTATATCTATAAGCCAAACATAAGCTAAGACTCTTCCAAAAATATCATATGTGTTTTCGTCAAACGTAAGTTTGACTTGTTTACCTTCGATTAAGGATTTGACAAAATAAGCTGCTGAATCGGCGAAGGGTTCTGCAGGTTTGCCAAGTCTTTCAATTTCAGGAGTGTTAATGCCAAGCATTCTAACGTGTTGAGAATCGGATAAAACAAATGTATCGCCGTCAATTACTCTTGCGACTTTGGCTTTGATCGAATAGCCATAAGGAAGATGCTGCGGCAGAGTTTGGCATTTGCCAACGTTAAAGAGCAGTAGAAAAAATACAATTAGCAGGATGGTTTTTGATTTTCTCATGGTGAATCTTTTTTGAGGGAAAGATATTTTGAGGAAATAAATTGTGCAACAATTTATAGTAGTGGTTTATTTGCAGTTGTTACATTTTCTGTTCTTTTCTCTTAAAAGAAAAGAACCAAAAGTTCAAGACTGCAAATAAATCGCTAAAATTTTACTTCATTACGCTAAAGAAAAAGAACTCGCCCGGAGGAACCGGGCTCAAACAGCTTTTTCTTTTTAACGCTTCATTACGTAAAATTTTTTAACGCGATTTATTTGAGGTCGTTTAAGCAGAAGTAGAGGTATTGAGGTTTGTCTTTGTTTTAAAATTGAATTTAATAATTGAGATAATAATGACAATAAAATGATAAGGATTGTTTTTTGAGATTCTGTTCTTTGAGTTTATGATAAGGAAATGTTTTTGGTGAGAAGAAAAGGTTGTGTTTGAGTTTTCTAAGGCGGCGGCAGGCGAAGCGGAACAAGTGTATTTGCATTCAACTGAGAAATAAAATTAAAGCAAATACTCTTGTGGAGCTGAGCGGAGTCTTCGACCCGCCGCCGTTCTTACAGATGTAAGGGAGCGGAATGCTGGCAAAAATTGTCTTCTACCAGCATGGAGCAACCGGTGATGAGGTGACAAGGTTTCGTGCCGAGTTTACATAAATCAACATTATAGGACAGTCGACAGAAAGATAAGGTAATGTAAAGATGTTTTAGCTTGTACTATAATGTTTTTTATGTAAATCTGGCTGATAATGTTCGACCCCGCCAAATATTCAATAGTCAAATCATATAATAAAATAATTTGGCGGGGCAGGTGAGGTGAGTTCATCTCATGTAAAGTATGTTTGCAAATGTGAGATTTGGATTTCTGTGTTTGTGTCTTTGCATTGAGTGGAGTGAGGGCGGATTTTTTGTCAGTGGAACGAAGCAAGAAAAAAAGAAGTAAATTTTATCTTTCCATTTCTTTTTTACTTGCGGAGTGCAGCAACGAAAAATATGCCCGAACGGAACGTTATGTTATTTTTTTACTTTGGAGATTTCAGATTCGATTTTCTTGTTGATTTCGTCTTTGAAATGTTACACTGTTCTTTTGTCTTGATACAAAAGAACCAAAAGATCAAGACTACAAATAAATCGCTAAAACTTTACTGCATTCCGCTACGAAAAATAAACTCACTTCGTGCAGACAGAATTATTCGTTTAACGCTTCATTACATAAAATTTTTTAACGTGATTTATTTGAGGTCGGAATTGAGAAATTAAAATAGTAATATTGGTAATAAGGATAGTTGCGACGGCTTAGGAACGAGCCCAGGGCTTCGCGGCTGGGTGAGGGCATAAGTGCAATGAGCAAGCTAGGGCGATTCGACATAGCGAAGCGAAGCAGCAGGAGCAACGGAAATAACTTATGTAGGCGTGAGAATACAACATTATACAGAAGTATGATTAGTTAAAGGAAATGAGGTTTCTTTAACTAAGGGTTTTCTTAGTAAAAGAAGTTTTTCTCAGTTCTTTTGTCTTGATACAAAAGAACCAAAAAATCAAGACTGAAAATAATTGGCTAAGAATTCATTCACTTCACTAAAATAAATTAACTCGCTCTGCTCAAACAGAATTTATTTTTTAACGTTCCGTTTATGAATTCTTTTAACGCCAATTATTTTAGGTCGTTTCTTGAAAGCAAAATTAAAAATGCAATTCTAATAAAGTGCGAAAACAATAAGACAAGGAGAAGGTTTACTTTTTGACTTTGGAGATTTCGGATTCGATTTTTTTGTTGATTTCGTCTTTGACTTGATCGAGTTTTTCTAAGAGAAGTGTGGTATTAACTTTGTATTTCATTTCGGATTCAATGATTGAAATTCTTTTGTCCATTGAATTAAATGCAAAGGCAATTGAAATGATAAGTGTAACGATGTACAAGAAAAATTTTATTAGTTCGATTGCGAGTTTTATTTTGTCTTC
>JAJYIL010000416.1 GCA_021790055.1 Bacteroidota bacterium | reverse complement strand
ATATCTGCCTGCCCTGAATCGGGAAGTTGCTAATATTTCTTGCAAGATGACGAAGCTGATGAACATCGAGGTTTTCTATTTGTAAATCATTAAGCTGCTTTTCCGAAGTAACCTCAATCATTTCCCTTTCTGATTTTGGAATAAACTTAAATACAGCAGCTTTCTTAGGCTCCTTAGCACCGAGCGCTTCTCTCCGCAGCCTTGTTATCGTGTCGTTGCTTTGCTCAAATAATGTTGCTGCAGGCTCCGGTATTGCCTTCTGTTTCCGGATTCCTTTTACTGGCGCCGGTACTGTCGAATATTCTCTTTCAATTAATTGCTCGACAGGCTTTGAAGAAACTTCAAGCTCTTCCTTCTTTTCAGATATTCTTTCCGCAGATTCATTAATTATACCGATGTCTTCTTCTTCCCTTTTGAAAATCTTACTTCCGGATATTTCTGGAAGAATATATACAAGCTCATCGTCAGGTTTAGGAATAACGTGAACGGATACAATTTCCCCCACTCTTTTGGCTGCCGCTGCTCCTGCATCAACGGCGGATTTTACCGCGGCAACCTCGCCTAAGATTTTAACCGTTACCAAACCGCCGCCTGCAAGTTCCTTACCGGCAAGGTGCACGTTTGCTGCTTTAACCATCGCATCGGCGGCTTCTATTGCGCCGACCAAGCCTCTGGTTTCAATCAAGCCTAATGCTTCCGGCATATATTTTTATCTTATTTCTTTTTTGGAAGAATAGACTCTACTTCCGAATGGGGACGCGGAATTACATGAACAGATACCAATTCGCCAACTCTTTGAGCTGCGGCAGCGCCGGCATCCGTAGCTGCTTTTACAGCTCCTACGTCGCCTCTTACCATAACGGTTACATAACCGCCGCCTATTGTTTCTTTACCAAGTAACTCTACTTTTGCGGCTTTGACCATCGCATCGGCGGCTTCTATTGCACCGACTAATCCTTTGGTCTCAACCATTCCAAGTGCGTCGAGCGTCATATGATTGCTCCCGTAATTTTTTTTATATGTGCCAAAATAGTTTAAGCGATTGCAAATGTCAATCAAAATTAAGGGCTTACCGAATATTTTTTTTCATCCAGATAATTTTGAAGAATTATCGCTGCGGCTCCCATGTCTATTAATCCCTTTTCCTTCCTTTTTGATTTCTTGGAAACCGACATTGTTATAATCTCACTTGCTAACGACGATGTGTATCGTTCATCGCGAAATAGAATTTCAAGGCGAAATTCCTTTTCAAGCTTCTCTTTAAATACAATCACTTTCCCGCTGATTGAAGCAGGTTCTCCGCTTTCTTTTTTAGGAAACCCTAATATAATCTTGACGATGCCCTGCTCATCAATAATTTTTTTTAATTCTCTAATTGAATTGGAATCATTTGGAATTGTCTTAAACGGATATGAAAAAGTAATAAGAGGATCGCTCAGCGCCAAACCGATTCTTTTCAAGCCGTAATCGATCGCGAGATATCTATTTAACTTTTCTTCGCTGCCGGTCATGCGCTTTCAAATCTTTCAACCGAATATACTCCCTTCAGCTTTTTCAACCTTTCGATTACCCTTGATAGATGCTCTAAGTTCTGGACATAAAGCGTAACGCTGCCTTCAAAAGTTGAATCGCCGGTATTGATGTTTATCGATTTGATGTTAGTATTTTGGTAAGAAACAATTGCATGCGAAATATCATTTAATATTCCCGGCGTATCTTCTCCCATTACGCTCAACCCGGCAACAAACAAAGATCCCTCCGATGCTGGCCACTGTACCGGCACCAGCTTGCTTACGTCATTTTCGGAAACGCGGATAAGGTTGTTGCAAGTCTTGCGATGAATTTTTATTCCCTCACCTACCGTGATATATCCGATTACCGGGTCGCCGGGTATCGGGTTGCAGCATTTGGCGTAAGAATAAAGTATGCCCGATTTCTTGCCGTCTACAAGAACTCCGCCGATATCACCGCGCGCTATGTTTGCAAAGTTATCGAACTCAAGCACGGCAGTTTTTTCTTTCTTTTCTTTTTCCCTGGTTGCTGTAAGAACCTCATCAAGATTTACCTTGCCCTGTGCAATCGACTTAAAAAATCCCCGCGGGTTGTCATACTTCAAGCTCCCCGAAAGCTTTGCTACGTCGCTTGTGGTAAACGACAGCTTCAGCTTCCTGATTTTCTTTTCCCAGATTTCTTTTCCTGCATTTATGATGTCTTCTTCTTCCTTATTAATCCATCTCCGGATTGCCGTCTTTGCTTTATGCGTTGTTACATATTTTATCCAGTTCTTATTCGGATGCTGGTTCTTAGAAGTAATAATTTCTACCTGGTCGCCGCTGTGAAGCTTTGTATCAAGCGGAACAATCTTTCCGTTCACCTTCGCTCCAATGCAGTGGTAGCCGACCTTGCTGTGAATTTCAAAAGCGAAGTCAACCGGCGTAGAGCCAACGGGCAACCTTCTTAAATCACCGGTTGGAGTAAAGACATAAATTTCATCCTGGTAAAGATTCAGCTTAAAGCTTTCAAGAAGATCCTTCCTGGCTTCATCCTTAGAGGCGCTTTCAAAAATATCCCGTATCCAGTTGACCCAGTTTTCCATGTCTTTTTCAGTAGCGACTTTATTTTCCTTGTACCGCCAGTGCGCGGCTACTCCTTTCTCTGCTACCTCATGCATCTTCTTCGTTCTAATTTGAACCTCTACCAGTCTGCCATCCGGACCTACAACAGTTGTGTGAATCGACTGGTAATTGTTCGTCTTTGGAATTGAAACGTAATCCTTAAATCTATCCGGAACCGGCGGATACATTTGATTCACTATGCCGAGGGTTGTATAACAGTCATTATTGTTTTCGGTATCAAGAATAATTCTTATTGCAAAAAGGTCGTAGATTTCTTCGAACGGCTTGTTACGCGTTACCATCTTTCTGTAAATGCTGTAAAGATGTTTAGGTCTGCCGTTAATTTCATACTTTAGGTTGTACTCATTCAGCTTTTCTATTACCGGTTCCGTAAATTTCTTAATGTAAGATTCACGCTCTCTTCTTTTACTTCTAATCTTCTTGGCAATCTCATCATACGCTTCCTTGTTCAGGTATTTAAATGAAAGATCTTCAAGCTCCCATTTTATGCGCCCCAAACCAAACCTATTTGCAAACGGCGCATAAATTTCAAGCGTCTCTTGAGCGATTCTTCTTTGCTTATCAGGGCTTACGTACTGGAGCGTGCGCATGTTGTGCAAACGATCTGCAAACTTTACCAAAATTACTCTTACATCCTTCACCATAGAAAGTAAAAGCTTCCTGTAATTCTCTGCTTGAGTAATTTCCTGTCCCTTAAATATACCGCTGATTTTAGTAACGCCGTCAACAATCTCGGCAACTTCTTTGCCGAACTCTTTTGAAAGAATATCCAGGTTGAACTCCGTATCCTCTACAACATCATGAAGCAAGGTGCTGACAATAGTTATATCGTCAAGAGGAATTTCTTTGGCAACAATCATAGCAACTTCATACGGATGGGTGAAATAAGGTTCACCTGAGGCGCGAAGATCATTCTTGTGCGCTTCAAGGCAAAACTCAAATGCCTTCGTAATCAGTGCCTCGTTAACGCTAGGTAAATGCTGCCGGCATGCATCCAAAAGCTCGTCGAGCATCTTTTTATGTTTTGGATTTGTTAAGCTCATCGAATTTAAAATTATAATTTATCCGTATAAATCCATTCTAATTTAAATCTTTTAG
>JAJYIL010000415.1 GCA_021790055.1 Bacteroidota bacterium | reverse complement strand
ATTGTTGATGCTTCCTTCAAAAGAGACAACGTTTACATCTTAAAAAAAATTACATGGACTGTTAAGCCCGGCGAGCATTGGGCTATCATCGGGCTGAACGGTTCAGGTAAGACTTCACTTTTGAAATTAATTAATGGGTACGTCTTTCCTTCAACTGGCGTAGTTACAGTCCTCGGTAAGAAGTTCGGCGAGTACGATTTCCGCGAACTGCGAAAATCAATTGGATGGGTCAGCTCGTCTTTGCAGGAAGCGCTTTACGCAAGCGAGACTGTTGAAGAGATTGTTATTAGCGGTAAGTATGCAAGCATCGGGCTGTATGAAAAACCGGATGATGAAGACTATGATAAAGCCAATGATCTGCTTGAACAGTTCAACAGTGCGGATTTGAGAAAGCGCAGGTACTATACCTTATCTCAGGGCGAGAAACAGAAAATCATTCTTGCAAGAGCTTTGATGAGTACGCCAAGGCTGCTTATACTCGACGAACCGTGTACCGGTCTTGATATTTTCGCACGCGAAAGTTTTCTTTCGCTAATCGAAGACCTTGGAGATGAGCCGGACTCCCCAACTATGCTTTACGTATCTCATCATATAGAAGAGATTCTGCCGGTATTTACTCATGCACTTTTATTGAAGAACGGCTGCATACATTGTTCCGGTAAGAAGGAAGATGTTCTTACTCAAGCTAATTTAACTGAATTCCTCAATAGAAAAGTTGAAACTGCATGGAAGGATGGACGGATGTGGATACATGTAAGCGGGCAATAGACTAATCGGATTTGTTGGAATCATTTCTAAGTTGAGTTAATTTTGCATTTATAATTCTAAAATAATCGGGGAACCAAGCTAAAAAATTTTTTAACAACAAAACTGAGGTTACAATGGAGAACTGTAAAAAATTCCTTAGATTGTCTTGTGCTGCTGTATTAGTGTGTTTAGTCTTTTTCAATAATCGGATCACTGCGCAAGAGAACGCTAACAATTTTGCCAACCGTGATTCAATCATAAGCGCTGCAAGAGAGATGATTGGCAGCCTAACTTACTGCGCTTTAATTAGTATGGACACCACCGGCGGAATAAGCGTGCGGACGATGAATCCCTTCCCGCCGGATGAGAACATGAACGTCTGGATGGCAACAAATAAGCATACACGAAAGTATTTTGAATTGCAGAAAGATCCCAACGTCACTCTTTACTATGCAGACCATAGTAAAGCAGCAGGTTACGTTGCAATAAAAGGCAAGGCTGTTCTTGTTGACGATATGGCAATCAAGCTTAAAATGAAAAGAGCTTACTGGGATCAAGCCTTCCCGGATTTTAATAATTTAATCTTGATAAAGATCGTTCCGCAAAGCCTTGAAATAATATATTACAAGCATAAGTTGTATAATGCTGATGTTACATGGGATCCGCCTGCGATCGAATTTAAGAATCAATAACCTAATCCAATAAAATTTTTAACGGGCTGCCGTTTAAAAATAAAGCGGCAGCATTTGATAAGAGATAACAATGAATCGACCATCGAAAGGCTTTGAGCTTCTTGGCGAGAATGAAATTCTATTTTATATCGCATTCTTCAAATTTCTTTTGCTCATTTTCTTTGCCGGCAACTATGGGTTATTCCGCGATGAATTTTATTATCTCGATTGTTCTAAGCATCTTAGCTTCGGGTATGTAGACCAGCCTCCGTTTTCCATCCTGGTGCTCGCAATCTCGCGTATTCTCTTCGGGGAATCGATTATCGGCATCCGCATATTTGCTTACATTGCAGGCAGCGCAACAGTAATTGTTGCCGGATTAATTGCACGCGAGCTCGGCGGGAAAAAATATGCGCAAGCTTTGACCGCATTATGTACGGTGTTCAGCGGCGTTATACTCGGCGACGGCAGTTATTTCTCAATGAATGCTTTCGATATTCTATTCTCTGCAATTACATTTTATTTGTTGGTGAAGCTAATCAGAAAGGATAATAAGAAGCTATGGCTTCCTGTTGGAGTGATGTTTGGAATCGGCTTGGAGAATAAGCTTTCGTTTCTCTTTCTCGGATTCGGGCTTGCAGTTGGATTGATCTTGACACGCCAAAGAAAATACTTTCTGGAAAAAGAATTGTACATTGCGGCTGTAATCGCAGCACTGATTTTTCTTCCAAACATAATTTGGCAGGCGGTAAACCATTTCCCAACGATCGAGTTCATGCGTAATGCAGCCGAAAGAAAGAATATGCCGATGAGTCCTCTTCATTTTTTCCTCGGCTCTTTGATGGAATTGAATCCAGCCTATATAGTCTTACTTTTTGCGGCGCTTTATTTTCTTTTCATCTATAAAGAAGGAAGAAGGTTTGCGCTTGTCGGATGGATGTACGTTGTAATTTTTTTCGTCTTTGCATTCAACAACGGCAAGCCGTATTACATGGGAATTCTTTTCCCTGCAATAATTGCCGCGGGGGCTGCCGGTTCAGAGATATTAATCGAAAAATATTTACGCGGGTGGGTTCGTTATTCTCTTGTATTTTTCTTTATTCCTTCCTTTATAATTGTAACACCATTCGCCGTCCCTGTCCTGAGTGTGGATTCGTTTATTCACTTTTCGGAATTTATGGGAATCAAGCCTGAAAGCGGAGAAAGATCAGCTACGGGAATACTTCCGCAATTTTATGCAGACCGTTTCGGATGGAAAGAAATGGTAGAGCAGGTTGCGCATGTTTACAATAGTCTTCCGGGTGATGAAAAGAAAAAAGTCGCTATAATAGCCCAGAACTACGGCGAGGCAGGTGCGGTAAATTATTACGGCAAACAGTTCGGCTTGCCTGAAGCATACTCACCTCAAAATAGCTGCTGGTATTGGGGACCGCCGAATCCCGATTCGTCGGGAGACGGTGAAATTGTAATAGTCATCGGGTCGAACAAAAAAGATAATAGTGTGTGGTTTGAACAAGTTGATTTGGCTGCTAAGCATTTCAGCAAGTACGGGATGCCTTATGAGAATGTCGGCATCTTTGTCTGCCGCAAAGCTAAAATGCCCGTTAATGAAATTTGGAAGCGTGTCAGATTTTTCATATGATCGAATAAAACAGAAGAATTATCCTTTGTGGAAGGTCAATTTAACCGCGGTTATAAGTAAGGCTCAATTGTGTTTTTATAATCTTAGTTTATTCATTTTATCTTCTTCGTATTTACTGTTCTCTCCGGGGTATCTTAATATGTCGTAATACTTTCCTGTTCCCTTTGCTATGCCCAATACTATGCTTTCACCTGTAGGTACAATATCGGGTATCCTTTTATTCCATACTTTAAAATTATAGCATGAAAAATCTTTTGTGCTTCCGTTATCAAATGAAAAACAAAGCGATGGTTTATCCTGAGCAATTAAAATGTATTTTTCGTACATTCCGTTTAAGCTTTCCTTGTGCAGAATGAATCCTGTATCTTCAAATATCGCTTTCCAGGTTGCATGCGGAAAAAGTCTCAATATTTACTGTTCGGTATAAATTGATAATTTCCCTCGTTTACGGATTAAGTAAGCAATAGTCGCTTCATATGTGTTTGGTTTATAAGGATTGATATAATTATTTTCAAATAATGTTACATTCACTTCGTCTTTTTCTCCGGTATAGACAAAATTATTATTTTTAAAAGACTCTTCAGTTTTAGCTGCAATAAGAAGAACACCGTGTGATTTTAAATGTAATGCGGCAGTTGAAATTGCCTGTTTAAGTTCATCTTTTGATATCATATAATCTAT
>JAJYIL010000414.1 GCA_021790055.1 Bacteroidota bacterium | reverse complement strand
GTATGAGGAAGGGATAAAATTATCGAAATTATGCGCCAAGAAGCTTGAAGTTGCCAAGAAAAAGGATGAAATACTTTTAAAGTCGAAACTTGCACAATGGCTTGAGACTAATGCAGCAATTGAAGAAAAAGATGGAAAACTAATAAGGCGACCGCCAACCACGGTTCAACAAATAAGTGAAGAATTGGCTGAGGTTACAAAAGTCGATGTAAATATTTGTTCGGAACAGGTTCTTAACTTATTAAGATGGGCTAATAAAATAAATAAGGAACAAGGTAAAACAGACACTTCAATACTGCCATTTAAGATTCATCAGTTTATTTCCCAGACCGGAAGCGTTTATATGACTTTGGATCCGCCTGATAAGCGCAAGCCCACATTAGATCCGTCTGCTTTTATAATTGACAATGAGAAAAATAAAAAGCCATTATATCCGGTTGTATTCAGTCGTAATTCGGGTTATGAGTTTATCTGCGTAAGGAAAAATCCGGCAGACAATAAATTAGAGCCGCGTGAGTTTTCACAGAGAATTTCTGATGATGAAGAAGATGACAACAACAACGGTTATATCTTGTACGATAAAGAAGAACCAATTTGGAATGAAGATGATTTAACAAATCTTCCCGATAGCTGGTTAAGGACCAAATCGAATGGAGAGGTGAGCGTTAATTCGCAATATGAAAATAAAATACCCAAACGAATTTATTTTGATGAATACGGTAACTATTCAGAGATAAAGAGTAAGCTTCCTTATAATGGATGGTATATTACTTCGCCATTGCTTTTTGATCCTACTTCGGGAACTTTCTTTGACAGGAAGACTTCAGAAGGTACAAAGCTTTCGAAACTTGGAACTGAAGGCAGAAGCACATCGACAACAATTTTGTCCTTTTCAACCATAAAGGCTTTGGATAATGAAGACCAGAGCTATTCGGAACAAAAGCTTTTAAGTTTTACGGATAATAGACAGGATGCTGCGCTGCAAGCCGGTCACTTTAATGACTTTTATAAAATAGGAAAAATACGATCGGCAATTTATCATGCAATTCAAAATAGTGATGAAAAAAGATTGGATCATGCTTTAATAGCAGATAAAGTTTTTGATTCATTAAAACTGTCCCAGCAAGTATTTGCCAAGTCACCATCTAATTTGCCGGCACAAAAAGAAGAGAATGAAAGAGTATTTAAAGATTACATTTTTTATAGAATAATTTCGGAATTAAAAAGAGGTTGGAGAGTAACACTTCCTAACTTAGAACAAAGCGGTTTGGTTAGGATAAACTATAGGTTTTTAGACGAGACAATTGACCATCCGGAATTTTATTCCAGATCTCCTTTTTTAAGTAAACTTAACATTGAAGAAAGAAAAGACTTTGTCATTCAGACATTAGATTATTTTAGAAAAAACTATGCATTAAATCATACTTTACTGGAAGACAATGAAATTATTAAACGATCCGGACAAATTAGAGAAGAAATAAAGCCGGAGTGGGGCTTAGATAAAAATGAACAAATTGATATTCCTTTTTATATTCGTGTTGAAGCATTAAAAAATACACCTAAAAGAATTTTTACTACCAGCCTTGGACCACAAAGCTATTTCGGGAAATATTTAAAAGCACTTGGAAAGACGCATTGGTATCCAATTGACAGTAAGAACTATCAAAATGTTGCGTACGAAATTCTAGAGGCACTTGAAAATGCAAAGTGGATAATTAAGAAAGAAGTGACTAGCAACGGCAGCCGAATTAAGGTCTACCGCCTTGAAGTAAAATCTATTTTATGGGAACTTGGCAATGAAGAGACAATGGTGCCGGATAAAATTAGATTCCTTTCATATAAAGAGCACAAAGAATCAATAAATAAATTCTTTAGAGATTTTTATAAACAGGACTTTTCCAAGATAAAGCACATTGAAGCTAAAGAGCATACAGCGCAAATAAATAATGAAGACCGCAAGATTAGAGAAGCTGAATTTAGAGAAGGCAAGATCAGTGTACTTAATTGTTCTCCCACCATGGAATTAGGTATAGATATTTCAACTTTGAATGTAGTTCACTTAAGGAACGTACCTCCAAACCCGGCAAATTATGCTCAGAGAAGCGGGCGTGCTGGAAGGAGTGGACAAGCGGCTTTGGTTTTGACATTCTGTTCTAATTATTCTCCGCATGACAGAAATTATTTTAATAATCCGGCTACGATGGTCTCCGGAATTGTTACACCACCAAAGATAGATTTGCATAATGAGGAATTACTAGCTTCTCATCTTAATGCGATGTTCTTGACGGAGGTTGGATTAAACTCACTTGATCATTCTATTGCAAGTCTTGTTGACCTTGATGATCCTTCGCTTCCATTGAAGAAAGAGATCATTAATAAACTGAAATTAGAACAGTCAAGGAAGAATTTAATCTTAATGAATTTTAAAAATGCTATAAGAGATATATCACCCGGTTTAGCTCAGCATAAATGGTATAATGATGATTGGAGTGAAAGGCAAATAAATACTGCAGATAAGATGTTTGATGAAGCATTGGATAGATGGAGAGAACTATACCGTTCGGCAAATAAACAATTAAGAAAAGCACAGGAGATAATAGGCAGTAATCTATACACAAATGATTCTCAGGAAAAAAAGCAGGCATACATTGAAGAAAAGCAGGCGAACAGGCAGCTTGATTTATTGAGAAATGCCGAATCAATAAAAGATTATTCTGAGTTTTATCCTTACCGCTATCTTGCCTCGGAAGGCTTTTTACCGGGATATAATTTTACAAGAATTCCGGTAAGGGTATTTATACCGAAAGGTGATGAAGGAGAATTTATTTCAAGAGCGAGATTTTTTGCATTAAGAGAATTCGGACCAAACAATATAATTTATCATGACGGTTCAAGGTATAAGGTAAACCAATTAATCCTTAATGAAGCTGAAAATAAAATTGATAAAATGAAAGTCAGCAGAAACAGCGGGTACGCATTAATTAAAGAAGATTATGAGAAAAATTATTGTCCATTCACAGACACTTACTTAAAGACCGATAATGAGAGAGAAATTTATGAAGATCTCCTTCCTATGTCTGAAAACAGGACATATCAGATAAACCGGATTTCATGCGAAGAAGAGGAAAGGCTTACAATCGGATATGACATCAGGACATATTTTACCGTTGAAGGAGGACTTGATAGAGTAAAGACAGTAAACATAAAAGATGGAAAAGATGATCTCCTCAAAATAAGATATATACCAGCCGCGACTTTAATAAAAGTCAATGAGAAATGGAGAACTAAAAGAGATGTTGGATTTTTAATTAACATTAAGACCGGGTTCTGGAAATCTGAAAAAGATTTAGAGAAAGAAAAAGAGCGTAAAGACATAAACCGGATTAGACTGTTCACGACCGATACGGCAGACGCACTTTATATACACCCGTTGAAAGCTTTAGCATTCGAGAAAGGTAAAGAATCCGACAGCATTATAACCTTTATGTACGCAGTGAAGAGAGCAATTGAAAATATTTTCCAGATAGAATCTGACGAAATAGGTGTTGAAGTGATGGGTAAAAACGAATGGCCCAATGTTTTGGTTTATGAATCTTCTGAAGGCAGCCTCGGCATACTTTCACAGTTGGTAGAAAATATTAATTTATTTAGGGAAATAATTAGAGAAGCATATTCGATATGTTATTTCAATGAAGGAGTCGATACTAGACCGGATATTGGACCTGCTACATATAATGATCTTCTTAA
>JAJYIL010000413.1 GCA_021790055.1 Bacteroidota bacterium | reverse complement strand
TTCAGTCGGCAGCCCGCAGCCAAGTCCAAGATCGGCATCGGCAACGTATCCATTCAGATTAGAATAATCATCTTGAAAAACTGTATAATCATTTTTATCAGGCGTGCAACAGCTTGTGGGACCGCAGCAGCTTTCTGCTCCTGAGCTTCTTGCTATTTCAGCATATTTGTTTTTTACTACCAACTTGACTTCTTCCGGTGTGTTCATGGTTTATTCCTTTCGTTTATTTTTAACAGTTACATATTATTGAATATAATTTATCCATTTCTTTTTTCGCTTTAGCCAGTGTTTTATTATTGATACAATAACAAACTTTTGGACCGTCTATCTCGCCTTCAATTAAACCCACCCGCTTTAATTCTTTCAGATGCTGCGATACGGTTGATTGCGACAACGGAAGCTGTTCTACAATGTTTCCCACCATACATGAATTCATCGAATTTAATATTTTAAGAATTCTAATTCTTGCGGGATGAGCCAATGCCTTGGCAATATCTGCCAGCCGCATATCTTCTTTTGTAAATTCTTCTTTCTTTGAAAATGCCATTTTTATTAATTTCTCAATCGTTCATCGAAAATATACGATATAATATCCCGTGATGTCAATAGGTATTTAATTCAAGACTTCTATTTGATAAATATCACCGGCAGTCAAATAATTTCGAAAATTATTTTAATGAAAATATTGACTTCTAATTTAAATTATGTATTTTAGTAAGTAAGTGATTACAACTTTATTTTAATGGATAGAAAAATGTCAAGAGAAACAACAGATATACGGCAGGAACAAATTAAGAAGGCGGTGCTTGAAATAATAGCCGATGAAGGGCTACACAATATGTCCACCAGAAATCTGGCAAAAAAGATAGGACTTACGGAAGGAGCTATATTCCGGCACTTCCCGACAAAGCGTGACATTATTAAGGGTATAATGGATGATGTTACTAACGATTTAATAAATTCTCTACGGAATATAGCTCTTAGCCCGGTTAAAGCCGAGAATAAATTATTTAATTACCTATGCCGGAATGTGAAGTATCTAAAAGAAAATAGGGGTATTACAATCCTTCTGTTTTCAGAGGCTGCGCATCTCGGCGATAAGGAGCTAAAAGAAAAATTAAATCAGATTTTATCCGAACAAAAACAATTCATCATTAAGATAGTAAAGGACGGAATTTCGGAAGGCGTCTGGAATAAAAACATTAATCCGGAAGATGTTGCTATCATATACATGGGCATTCCAATTACTTTCAATATTGAAATGGTTCTTAATAAGACCGGGCTTAATGCGGATAACTTCTGTAAGAGAATGTTCACTTTAATTTTAAAGGCTTTGAAGAAATAAAAAATTTTAATCTATATAGTAAGTAAATGATTACTTGTTTTAATATCATAAGGGAAAAATATGATGAATAATTTACCGGAATGGACATTTGAATTTCACGGGCACAGATGCCCCTTTATGCCAATCGGTTATAGAATGGGAACGCTGGCATTAAAAAAATTAGGTGTTGGAAAAAGCTTAGACCACCAGATGCACGTGTTTTCCGAAATGGGCGTTGGTCATCCGCAAGGCTGCATTACAATAATTCATTTGCCGAACGCACTTATTTCCAAAAGCGATAAATAGGAGAGAAAAATGGATATAAACAGTGCTCTCTTAATGGCGGTAATTTTCTCTTTCATTCTTGCATTTATATTCTCAATGTTTGGGCAAGGTGGCGGATCTGTGTATTCTCCGCTTCTTATTCTGCTCGGCTTCACGGTGTTAATTTCAACTTCAACGTCGTTAGTTCTAAATTTAATAACAACAACGTCCGCCGGTTATATATTTTACAAGAAT
Organism: Bacteroidota bacterium; assembly: GCA_021790055.1. GTDB lineage: Bacteria > Bacteroidota > Ignavibacteria > Ignavibacteriales > Ignavibacteriaceae > FEN-1297. Next base: position 1,913 of record JAJYIL010000413.1, on the reverse strand, counting down.
AAGATGATTGACATGAAAGCATCTTTCATGTTTGTACCGGGCATCGTGGTCGGCGCTTTTGCAGGCGGCTTTTATGCTAAGTATGTGAATGCCAATATATTATTGTGGTTGTTTGTGTCGTTTCTAATAATTCTTGGCGCGCGGATGATTTATACTTATTGGCAAAAAGGAAATGACACAGACGATGAACCAATGCCGCACCGTACTTTTGCCATGTATGTGCTTATTGTAATTTTTAGTTTTGCAGTCGGTATTGTTTCAGGTTTGCTTGGCGTTGGAGGAGGTGTATTGGTTGTTCCTTTTATGACTTACGTTCTCAAATATCCTACAAAGTCCGCAGCAGGTTCTTCGCATTTAATAATTTCTTTCTCAGCGCTTGCCGGGATATTAGGTCATGCAGCAAATCAACGGCTTGATTATCCATTAATAGCAATAGTCGGGATAGCAGTTCTTATCGGCGGAAATCTCGGCGCAAGATTCAGCCTTAGAGTTAAACCTAAAATGATAAAAGCCGGGCTCGGTTTTATTATGTGGGCGCTTGCTGCGCAAATTCTAATTAAACTAGTTTGAATGGAGGATTAAAAATATGATTTCCAAATTCTTCCTCCGTGAAACTCTGTGTTGCCTCAGTGGTACTCTGTGTAAGAAAAAAAGTTACACAGAGTTGCACAGAGTATTCACAGAGTACCACAGAGTTTTATTCAATTTTACTTTCATATTCTTGCTTTTATTGGGTTCGACTTCATTTGCACAGCAGAAAGTTAATTGGAACGGCTATCTGCAGTATCGCTTTTCGGATAATTATTTGAACCAAACAAATTTTTCAGTACGAAGAGCAAAGTTTTGGGTTGATGGTCTGCTGCCCGAAGATAAAGGTAATTGGAGTTATAAAGTTCAAGCAAATTTTTTTCAGCAAGTTAAATTTCAATTTCTGCTTCAAGATGTTCTTGTCAGTTATAAGATAAATAATTTTGAAGCAACTGCCGGTCAGTTTGTACCGGACTTCAGTTTGCAAAGAAAACAGCCCGACTATTCAATACCGCTTGATGAAAGAGCGGATGTTGTTAATGCGCTTGTTCCCGGCGCTGAAACAATGGCAAGAGATATCGGTGTTGAATTTAAATTAGCCGATAGCAAAACCGGATCTTTCAGCTTTGGTTTCTTTAACGGGAACGGCGCTAATACTGTTACAAACCAAAGGAATTTTCTATACGTAAACCGGGGAAGTTTATTCTTACTCAACAATTCAGTATCAAAACTGGAATTGGGTTACAACCTTTCATACCGAAATGCTCATGATATTCAGTTCAATAAAATCTTTGGAAATAATGTTTCTTTTACCGGGAATGATTTCCGTTTCGGCTTTGAAGGGAAATTTAATCTTGGAGATTTTGAATTACAATCAGAATACATCGAGGCGCATCTCGGCAATCTAAAAGCTCACGGTTATTACGCACTCGCTGATTATATGTTCGCTTCAAAAAATCTAATTGCACTTTCGGTTGAACAATTTAGTGACTTAAATCCGGCAACGGTTGACGACCCGTGGTATGTTATTGGGTATTCATACCTCGTCAAAGGAAACAACATTAAAATTTCTTTAGATAATAAATTTCAGTTCGCATCAAATAAAACTAATGCGCTGACAACTTTGCAAATTCAATATTTCTTTAATTAAAGAAAGATTCCCGCTCCCCACTTTCGTAAGAACAGGTTTCGCGGGAATGACTAATAATATTTTATTCAAATAAGGAGAATTAAAAATGGTTAATCCACAAGATTGGTTAGAGTTCGGACAAAAATTCCACGGACATAAATGCCCGGCAATGCCGATGGGCTTAAAAGTCGGCGCAGCCGCAATGAATGCACTCGGCGTTGAAAGAGCCAAGGACGGGCAAATATTAGCTTTCGTC
>JAJYIL010000412.1 GCA_021790055.1 Bacteroidota bacterium | reverse complement strand
TTAAGAACATAAAGAACAGAAGAGAAAAAATAATGAATGTAATTAAAGAGGTAGGGCTTTATGATCAGAGGGACCATAAGCCTGATGAATTAAGCGGCGGGCAGAGACAGCGTGTCTCCATAGCAAGAGCTCTGGTTAAAAACCCGCCGCTTATTCTAGCCGATGAGCCAACTGCCAATCTTGATTCGAAAACAGGCGCGCAAATTATAGAATTGATGCAAGACTTGAACAAGATACATAATACTACTTTTGTAATTGCTACACATGATGTTCACGTTTTACAAAAGATTGATAGAGTTATAGAGCTTAGCGACGGAGTGCTTAATTGAAACGCTCACTCTATACATATTTTTTTGATAAGTAGTCTGAAGATATGAAATATTGATAGTATTTATGAAGTCGCTTTTACAGATCCTTACTTTTCTAATTTGCATCATTTCCATTGTATTTCCACAGAATTTAAAAGTAACTAACTACGATTTAAACTTGGAATTATTTCCTAATAAGGATAAAATAAATGAAACATCTATTGTAAGGATGAAATCTTTAGATACTGCTAATGTTAACAAGGTGACTTTTAATTTTGTTTATGATAAAATAGAATCGGTTTCTGACTTAAAGGGAAATAAATGCGATTTTAAAGAAGATGGGGATAAGTTAATCGTCAGGCTTAACGAACCAATTAGTCCGGAAGGTTCAACTTCAATAAAGATAAAATATCAAGCAAAATTTTACGATTATTGGACGCAAAGAAATATTACACTCACAGATGAAGCAGAATTTTATCCTCAGCTAGAGAATTGGGATTTTGCAAAAAAGGGCTACTATAATTCCAGAATTACCGTTCCGGAAGGAATGATAGTTATAAGTCCGGGAAATTTAATTAAAACTGATACGCTTAAAGGACGGGTAACATATCATTACAAAACGCTAAGCGCTCTATATAGTATTTGCGCAGGAAAATTTTCCACTAATAAAAAGATTATAGATAATATAAAAATCGAGACTTTCCTGTTGCCAGGACATAACGATCAAAGCGATTCACTTATAGATTATGCAGCTAAAGTAATAACCTTTTACCAGGAACGATTCGGAAAATTTCCTTTAACAAGTTATAAGATAGTAGAAGCTGCTGTTCCTTCAGGCGGTTGGAGCGGATATTCGCCTAAGGGAGTAGTGTTATTAAGCTCAAACATTATAAATGAGAAGGACATATTAACCCGTTTTATTATAGCTCACGAAATTGCGCATCAATGGTTTCCACATAGGATAACATTTAATTACCATGATTGGTATCTAAATGAATCATTCGCACAATATGCAGCAAATTCTTTTTTTAGAAATGTCTTAAAAATTAATAACAAGAGTGTAAAGGTCAGCAGGAATCTTTTATTTCTTTCATTAGGCGCAAAAGGTGATTTTGGAAATTTATTTAGAATTTTTTGGGGCAGCCCTTACGAAGAAAAACCGGTTTCCCAAATAAGATATGGAGATAATCTTTATGGTTGGGCAGCATATTATAAGGGCTACTTTTTTTTAAGCAGTTTAGCCTTCTCGCTTGGGGTAAACAACTTTGATAATGCAATAAAAAAATTAGTTGAAAGCGATAAGAAAGATATTATTTCGCAGCAGGATTTTATTAAATATCTTGAAAAGAAAACGGGCAAGAATTTACATCGCCAGGTAAATGATTGGCTCAACACAAACAAAGTAATAGATTATGATATATGCAGCCTTAATAGTAAGGAAACAGAAGACGGTAATTATTGGACTACAGTCCAAATAAAAAATAACGGGAATATGTCCTTTCCATTCCAGGTTATGGCAGAAACCGGCAATGGTAAAAAGATTATTAAGGATGTTGATACACTGCAGAAAGGTATTAACAATATCAAATTCCACACTGATAATAAAATTGTTAAAGCAGAAATCGATCCTGACTGGTATGTGCTGGATTGCAACCGTATAAATAATTACTACCCGCGTAGAAGAAGTTTTTCTTTTTTAGTTTCGGATTTAAACCTTTCCGAGGAGCAGTATTTTTATTATCCATCTTTTACATTCGGCAATAGAGATCATCTTAGATTGGGGTTGTGGCTTTCTAATATTTATCCGGTAGAGCCTGATAAACTGTCAGAGAATTTAGAACCGTTAAAATGGAGAGCCGGATTATTTTACGGCTTCGGTACTAGAAGACCCGGCTATTACTCAGATTTTCAAACAATTCTTGGTATGCCTTCATATAGATGGAAGTGGGGAATGAATCTATATAATTTCAGAGGGACTGAAAATTATGGCTTAAACATAGATTATTTTTCCCGGAACGACGAAAGGCACGGCGGACATAATATTTTAAGCTTATCCATAGATAGAAATTTAATATATGACATAACTTTTTATGATAAAGAAGATTTTCAATCCGGCGCAAACAATTCTTTATCGTTAAGCTGGGACAGGAAATTATATAATGAAAAAGAAAATGTTACATTCAAAATCGGCAGTAAATTATTTGACGGCAACTTTTCTTATTCAAGAATTTCAATAGGGCTGGAAAATTTTCTTCCGGTTTCAACTGACTGGTTGAAATATAGATTATTCGGCGGAATGGTAAGGGGAAATTATCCGAGCCAGGAATCAATATTTTTATCCGGCAGTGTATACCCATCAAGTTTTGCATACTGGTTTGTAGACCCAGGAAGTTCCATATCTACTCAAAGAAATTTACATGTGGAAGGGGATGCCAACTTAAGAGGCTACATCGGGCAGCATTTAAGAGGCAGGAACGGGTTTGGTATTAACCTGGAAGCTCCAATTCCATACTTAAATATTTTCAATGTGTTCTGCGATTTAGGCAATGTCTGGGATAAATCATTCGGTTCGCTAAAGTATGACTTGGGATTCGGTATAAGCGTTATGGACCTAATAAAAATAGATTTTCCCTTATATATTAACCAGCCTCTTAATAACGGAAAGAAATTTGATTTTAGATGGCTGGTTCAATTTAATTTTTAGATATTATAAAAAGCTCAATAATAAACTATGATTAAGTATAAGGCAAAGAAGAAATGAAAGTACCACACGGTAATATAATTTTTTAAGGGATAAATGATATATAAAGGAAAATATAATCTATGAAGAAATATCTTTTAGCATCAATAATAATTATTTGCATCGTAATAATATTTTTTATTACTAAATCTCCCGTTGTGGAAATTACATCGTCTCCATTTACAAAATTCGACAGCACTAAAATTGATGTGGGAACAATGTATGAATATTATTACTCATGCAGTAGCCAAAGTGTTCTACCTACCGATGTAAATTATATTTATATTAAAAAACTAAATGATATAGAATTATTGGATATTGATTTAAAGGATACATTGGATTTACCCTACATCAATAAATATGTATTAAACTGGAAATATATGATGCTTAAGCAGTTTAGATATAAGTACATAGGAAATATTAAAGATTTGCCACTTCATTATGCGGATTCGATAGATTTCAGTGTTGATTTCCAAAAGAAACTATGTGTTAGTCTGGATTATGGAAAAGAGAAAAACGGACTTCAAAACTTCAATCATAGATATAAACTTGAGAGTCTTCCGTCTTATTTTTATGATTATACTGACTTAATGGACCTGTGGTTTGCTTTACGCTTTTACCCATTTAACAAGGAAATGATAAATGTTTACATTATGCATGATGGTTATAATGTTAAATTCGATATTAAATATGATGGGAAAGAAGAAGTAGAAGTTCCTTT
>JAJYIL010000411.1 GCA_021790055.1 Bacteroidota bacterium | reverse complement strand
TATATTTGCTTTTTCTTTTCTGATGGTAATTAAGAACAAAGAATCAAAAAAGATTGCAAGCTATAATGTTCAGGAAAACTTATTAAATGTTTTAAAAAGATTCGGACATGGCGAAGGAATGCTGATCATACTTCACCGTCTTTCTTTGTTGATTGAAAACTTAAGTCCTCTAAGCGAAGCTCAAAGCAATTATGAAATGGAAGCTTTGGAGAGGATTGGCTCTGCGCTCTCTGAATATAAGAACGCAGTTTTGCCTGAAGTAAATAGGATAAACAGTTTATTAAGTCAGCTAGATTTAAGAGGAGACGAAAGTATAAAATATTCAAACTATGCATCAGCAATACTTCAGAGCAGTGCGCAGATAACTAATAACTGTGAATTGTTGTTCAACAACATTTTAGAAAAAGATAAAATTAAAGCAAAAGAAGAAGCTATCTTTTCAATTAAAAAGCTCCGCGATGAGTTGGCAGGGCTGCGTTCATTCGCAATGTCAAATTTCTCAGTTGAAATACCTGCGGCAGTTGAGCTGGCAATAAAGAAATTTACCGAACAATATCCGGAGATAGATATTCAATACTCAAATGAAAAGGAAAATGCCCGCGCTGTAATTTCGTTTTCAGATTTTAATGAATCGTTAAACATACTTGTCCAAAATGCAGTAGATGAATTAAGATTGAATAAAAGAGAAAGCTCTTTAATAAAGGTTGAATCATTTGTTGAAGAAGAGCGGGTTTTTATTAACGTTGAAGACAATGGCACCGGCATCCCTGTTGAAAATTTTGAAAAAATCTTCTCAGAGGGCTTTACGACCAAGCCTAATGGTCACGGCATCGGACTGAGTATTGTTAAAAAATGTTTGGAACAATACGATGGCAGTATTTCGGCAGGCAAAAGTAAAATTGGCGGTGCATTATTTGTTATGAAACTTAAGGTTGTTTGAAAGGTTGGGTAATGGTGGCTGGATACCCGATGCTCGGTACTCGATACAAGATAATTGATAAAGGATTTATTATGCAAAAACTACTAATCATTGACGACAGTGTTTCTTTCATGAACGATGTTGAATTCGTTCTAAAGAATGAATTCCAAATTTTTAAGGCAGAAACAGGCACTAAAGGATTAGCAGTTATAATGAAGGAAGATATAAATCTTGTTCTGCTTGACCTGAAACTGCCGGATATTTACGGTCTTGATGTGTTTGAAAAAATTCAAAAGGAAATTGACCCGCTTCTGCCGGTAATTATCATTACGGATTATGGAAATGTTCAGACTGCAGTTAAGGCGATGAAGCTTGGAGCTGCCGATTTTATTCAGAAAGATTTTAACAGAGAGGTGCTGATTGAAAAAATCATCAGGGCTTTTAAACAAAGAGAGCTGAATATAAAATTGAATGCTCTGGAGGATGCAATTGATGAAGAAAGCGATAAGTTTATCGTAGCCGGGGAAGCTATGCGGAAGGTGGAATTAGACATAGAGAAATTTGCAAACCAGGATGTCCATATTTTATTAACCGGTGAAACGGGTGTGGGCAAAGATATTGTTGCAAAAGATATTCATTTGAGAAGTAAGAGAAAAAATAAATTATTCTCTTCGGTATCGCTGCATACCCTTAGCGAAAACCTGATTGAGTCCGAGTTGTTCGGACATGAGAAAGGAGCCTTTTCAGGCGCTGATGAAGCTAAGGTTGGCAAGTTTGAAGCAGCAAACGGCGGTACGATTTATCTGCCGGAAATTTCTGAAGTAAGCGAAAAGATTCAATTGAAACTTTTAAAATTTATGCAGTACAAAGAGATTAATAAAGTCGGGCAGAAAACCGGCAAAGATATTAAGCTTGATGTAAGACTTATCCTCGCATCGAATAAAAATCTTGAAGAGCTGGTTGAGCAGGGGAAAGTAAGGGAAGATTTTTATTACAGGATAAAAGTTGTAAATATTTATATTCCACCTTTAAGAGAAAGGGTTGATGAGATAAAAACTCTTGCTGAATATTATTTGGAAAAATTATCCGGTAAATTTAACAAACACGGACTTTCATTAGCGGAAGAAACTATTAAAGCCATGGAAAATTACAACTGGAAGGGCAATATAAGAGAGTTAAAAAATTTTATTACCAATGCAGTCATTAGAGCCGAAGATAATCAAATGATTGGTCCCGATTTAATTACGACAAGGAATATCAAATTTGATTTTACAAATAATGAGCCGTACAAAGCTTCTCTTCAAAGATTTAGGAAGAAATATTTTACGGATCTTTTAACAAGAACAAATGGAAGAATAAACGAAGCCGCGGAAGCCGCCGGAATAAGCCGGCAGGCGTTACATAAAATCTTCAAGGAATTAAATATCGATGTTGAAAACAAAGTAAATTAAATTGAAACCTATCCAAGTTTGCGGGTAAACTAAACTTTACCCGATGTAAAGTTAAGTTTACATTCCGTTAGCCTTCCCTTAATTTTCTTTCGAAAATTAAAGACCAAACTGATGGAATACTATTTGAATATGTAAAACAGATATACAATGGATTTCAAAAAACAGTATTGAATCAAGTTGGAAAAAAAGGAAACAGAAAAATTTAGGCTGTGTCTCAACTGCGGTAATTTCTGCAGCACAAAAGAAGAGCAAATATTTTGCGTTGTATGCGGTGAGAAGATGGCTGAAAAATGTAAAAATTGCGAAGTTCCTATAATTTATCCAACAGGGAAGTTCTGCCACAACTGCGGGGTGGCATACAAAACCAAGCCAGAAGTCAGTTTGTAAAATGATGTTTAGTAATATTTAAAAATATTGGAATTAACATAATGAAAATTTACTGTTACTTTTTTATTCTTTTATTTCTAATAGCGTCAAGTTTTTTTTATAATGGCATGTTTGCCCAATCCAAATTATTTATCGGAAACCAGAATGGCGGAACACCGGGTTTAAGTGGAAGAGAAAACTCATTAGCCCGGCAGCGGCTTCAGTGGCTTGAACTTAGGAATCCCGCAACCGGGAAAATACCGAATAACATTAGAGAGAAAGAATTGAAATTCGCAAAGACTTTGCCAACCAGAGAAGAATTGGCAATGAAGAAAAGCGGCACAAATAACTTTCATACAATTCAAAATTATAATTGGACGCAGCGCGGTCCTTATAACATTGGCGGAAGAACCCGTGCGCTTGCAATTGATGTCAATGATGGTAATACAATTCTTGCCGGCGGAGTCAACGGCGGCATGTGGAAGTCCACTGATGACGGCGCTACATGGAGTGAAAAAACTTCTCCCGGTGATTTGCAAAGTGTAACTTGCATTGCACAGGATACGCGTACCGGCAAAACAAATACATGGTATTATGGAACAGGAGAGTTTACAATTATACCGGTTGGTATAGTTAACAGTGCAACAGCCGGAGTAGGATTGGATTCAAGCTTGATGTTTTTAGGTAACGGAATATTCAAATCAACTGACGATGGAAATTCATGGTCAGTGCTTCCGTCAACTCTAACTCCCGGCGGAGAATCATTCGGTCCATTTTCTGTTGTCTATAATATTGTAACCGATCCGGCAAATATAAATCAAGATGAAATACTTGCGGCTACCGCAGCAGGCATTATGCACAGCAGCGATGGAGGTGCTACCTGGGATACTACACTTACAAATTTATATGGATTATACAGCAATGTTTCCGTTACATCTAAAGGAGTTTTTTATGCCGTATTAAATTATGGTTCATTTCCAATATTCGGAGGGATATTCAGATCCACAGACGGCGTAAACTGGACTGATATAACACCGAATAGTTTC
>JAJYIL010000410.1 GCA_021790055.1 Bacteroidota bacterium | reverse complement strand
CTGTTAAATTGAATCTCCAGGCAGAGAGCCCTATTCCTTTTGTTGTAGAAAATAATAAATCGGCAACTGAATCTTTGTTTGCCTGAGTCCAATACTTTCCGATTTCATGAGCCCACCAGCAGTCCGATGCGGAAAAATTATCTATGGTTTGATATTTTTTAGCAAGATCGATATTTATTGGAATTGTTTGAGCACAGACTTTTAATCCTGCAGACAAAACCGAAATTAGAATTATTTCTATAAGCACCGGTCTCTTAAAAATTCTTTTTAACAATGTTAAATTTATTTTAAATATTTCATTCATAATTGCACCTTTCATTTTCGAATCTTATTATATACTATTACGACCCCGATTAAATCGCGGCAGGCTAATTGTTGCCTTACGTTTCCACTTTAAATTTCACAAATGCAATCTGTGTTAATCAGTGAAATCTGTGTCTTTATTTGAGGAGAATCATCTTCTTTGTTAATGAATAATTGTCTGATTGCAGCCTATACATGTAAATCCCGCTTACCAGCTTCGAAGCATTAAATTCAATAGTATAACTTCCTGCCTCTTGTTCTTTATTAAGCAAAAAGGCAACTTGCTGCCCGAATAAATTATAAACTTTAATTGTTACAAATCCGCTTTGCGGAATGCTGTATTTTATCTCTGTTGACGGATTAAATGGATTAGGATAGTTCTGCGATAGCACAAATCTTTTCGCTGTAGCTACATCATCCGGGTAAGCAGAGGTAGAAATGGTATAGGTTGCAGTAACCGAAACATTTGCCGAAGGCATCGTTATCGTGGTGCTTGACGATAAGGAATCGGCGATAACCGGGTTACCGGAAGTTACTACCCATTTGTCAAACATCATTCCGCTTGCAGGCATAAGAGCGGTAATGGATGCCTTTGTACCCGGCACATACGGTCCTGCGCCGACACCATTGTTTACCGTGAGCGTATAAGATGTCGTATCCTTCCACTTATAAACTCGTATCCAGTCTATGCGATAATCCACCGGGAATGAAGTACTCGAGGGATCACCACCGTTAGTGCCGCCGATAGCCTGGTTAACAATCATATAACCCGGCTGCCGGAAAGGATTGACTCCGTTTGGTCCAGTACCGTCCGCGTAAGAAAGCGGGAAATGGTTTATCAGTGTTCCATCAAGATATAAATCGATTTTAGTCGAATCCCATTCCATTGTCCATACATGAAAGTTTTCCGCCCAACGGTTTCCTCCAAGCGAGTAAATTGATCTGGTCTGCGAGAACCATTGCTGATTGCCGTTCATAACATTAAAAAGACATTTGTTCTGGTAGTATTCCATCATATCGATTTCTCCGCCTTTTGGCCAACCACCGGTATTTGGCAGCCACCACCATGCGGGCCAGCTCCCCTGCCGGATATCGATTTTTGCTCTCATCTCAAATTTTCCGTAAAGAAATGATTTTTTACCATAGGTTGTCCGGCTGGCAGAAGTATACTCATGTCCATTCCAGTTATCGCGTAAAGCTTCTATCAACAGGTTACCGTTGTCGATCCGGGAATTCTCGGTCCGGTTAGTGTAGAATTGAGCTTCGTTGTTCCGTATGTACCCAATCTCATAACCCCAGGTTGAAGCATCCACCGACGGTCCGTTAAATTCATCGCTCCAGGAAAATTGCCACCCGCCGGTAGTATCAGAGTTTTTTGTTTGAGCGGCGGAATTGGTATACGTAAAACTTGATATAAAAAATATAGCCACCAGGTTACATAACATTAAAAGATTTTTAGCTGCTTTCATTTGTTACTCTTATATTATTTAATGCGTCGTTATTTGAGGAGAATCATCTTCTTTGTTAATGAATAATTATTTAATTGCAGTCTATACATGTAAATTCCGCTTGCAAGTCCGCCACCGGTAGATGAAGCGTTAAATTCAACAGTATAACTTCCTGCCTTTTGTTCATTATTAACCAAAACAGCAACTTGCTGTCCAAATAAATTATAGATTTTAATTGTAACTAATCCGCTTTGCGGTATGCTGTATTTTATCTCGGTTGTCGGGTTAAAAGGATTTGGATAATTCTGCGATAGATTATATTCATCCGGCGTATTTGGCGTTCCCTTAACATCGGTTAGATTTATCATAATATAAAAATTCTGAATGCTCGTATCCCCGCAGGCGTTTATAAACTTAGCAGTAATCGTATCTGATTTTTGAGCAATGAAGTTTTGCATATTAGATGATCCTGATAAGCCGCCTCCGCTCCAAACCCATGTTCCCCCGCTTGAAGGATAAGGAGCTAGTGTTACATATTCACCAGGATTTGCATATACAGTATCGGTAGTTTGCCATGTACCGAAATTAACCTGTACGTTTGGAATTATAGGAGTAGGGTAGCAGCTTCCGAAAGCAGTATCCTGGTAAACATGGAAATAGTCTATCTTATAATAGTTGGGAAAGCCGGTGGTAGAATCAGCGGCTGAGCCATCGAGCCCCGCGCTGAAGATTACGTACATAGAATCAGAGGGCACTTGGCTTCCGTAATAATATTTCTGGACTTTTCCATCGACGTACCATATCAAATATCCGGGACCCCAATTAAGAGCGTAAGTATGCCAGGTTGAAAAGTCCCATCCTTGGCTTTCATTTAATAGAGTAGTACTCCAGCTTCCCCAATAAAATGCTTCCGTCATATAACTTTTGGGAGCCCCGCGGTATTCAGCGATGTCAATCTCCGGCGGCCAGCCTTGCTTAAGCATCCACCATGCCGGCCACTGTCCTTTTCCTTTGGGGTATTGAGCGCGCATTTCAAAATAACCGTACTTAAACCATTTTTTTGTCCATGCCCAGCCGCATGAGTATTTATAACTGCCAAAATTCCCTATCCGGTCTCTAAGAATAAGATCGCCGTTCTGAAGATACGTATCTTCAGGCGTAATAAGACAGGGACTGTTATCTGTAGTCCCCCAGGGTTTCATGCCGGTTCCCCATGCAGTTGTATCCAGGGTTTGACCATTAAACTCATCGCCCCAGGAAAGATTATATCCTGGCGGCGGCAGTTGCTGTGATATTCCAATACCTATAAATAAGAAACAAGCTATAAAAAGATTAAAAAGAAAATTGTTCGTCATCGTCGTACCTTTCATTTTAAATAAATATCATATACAATCAAGGTAACACGGCTGAGTGTTGTCCGAATGGAGCCCCCGGGAAAAGCTGGTTGCTGTCGTCGGATTAAGGAATTAGGATAGTTTTGATTCAATACAAATTGCCGGGGAGTTTTATGAATATTAATTTTTATACCGGGCAGCTGTCTGTTAGAAGATAGTTCCCAGTTGCCATACCTCTGAGTCTTCACCCGTCCGTTAGGTCTTTCGGCACCAAGATATTTAAATGTACCTGTCGACTTATCATTTATTACAATACCGGCTTCTGCAGCAGAGTAGTTGACTGCATCTATGTGCATCCACATTACATACTTGTGTGTGCTGAGGTTGTATATTACTTTTGGGCGCTCCAATACATGAATGGTTCCGCTGCTGCCTGAGGTGCTTACACGCCGGTAATATTTTGCGCCTACTCTTGGTTTTGTTCCGATCAGAGGCAGAAGTGAAATAGTAGTATTCTTTGTTATTGTTGTATCCTCTACCACCCTAGGAAAGTTTTCACTGTCAATAGCAATTTGTAAATGATATGAGTTTGCGAAACTTACCTGCTGCCAAACAAATGCAGTATCGTTTGCGCTTAGCGTATCATTCGAAGGAGGACTGACGAGAATCGGAGCGGTAACATCAGCAGAAAAACTTACTTTTGATG
>JAJYIL010000409.1 GCA_021790055.1 Bacteroidota bacterium | reverse complement strand
TAGCTGAAGAAGTTGTAATAAAGACAAAATCATTTAAGAGAGATGCACCCGCTGTTGAGTGGCGCTCCAACGGACTTGGTGATTATGAGATTATTGAGCTTGATGAAAAGCTTAAGCGCGGAACGACTATTGAAGTTCATCTTAAAGAAGAAACTAAAGACTTTGCTGAGAAATACAGACTCGAAACAATTATAAAGAAGCATTCAAACTTTATCTCCTTCCCTATTTATCTTGAGAAGGAAAAGATAAATACAATCGCAGCTCTCTGGCGCGAGCCAAAATCATCTGTAAAGAAAGAGCAGTACGATGAGTTCTATAAGTTCTTATCCTACGACTCCGAGCCGCCGGAAGATGTAATTCATATTTCTGTTGACGCACCGATTCAGTTTAACGCTCTGCTCTTTATTCCTAAGAAGACTTACGACTTTTTCGGAATGAACAGAGAAGATTACGGACTTGACCTTTATGTAAGAAGAGTCTTAATTCAGCATAAGAACAAAGATCTGCTTCCGGAATATCTTGGCTTTGTAAAAGGAGTCGTCGATTCCGAAGATTTGCCGCTTAACATCTCAAGGGAAACTTTGCAGGAGAATATCGTCTTCACAAAAATTGCCCAGAATATTTCCGGGCAGGTGTTAAGCCATCTTTTAAAGAAAGCAAAGGATGAGCCGGATAAATACGCCGAGTTTTGGAAAGAACACGGTCGTTACTTTAAGCTCGGTTATACCGACTTCACGAATGCCGACAAGTTCCAACAGCTTTTGAGATTCAACTCATCTTTCAATAATGATGCTGACAGCCTTACTTCGTTCGACGAGTAAGTTTCAAGATTAAAAGAAGGACAAAAAGAAATTTATTACGCCTTCGGAACAAGCAGAGATGCGATAGCGCAAGACCCTCATCTGGAAATTTTCAAGAACAAAGGTCTTGAGGTTTTTTATCTCTACGACCCGCTGGATGAATTCGTCTTAAGTTCAATTAGAAAATATAAAGACTACGAATTGAAGTCTGTAGACTCGATCGACTTGAAGAACTTAGATAAATTTAATTATGCTGAAGAGAAGAAAGAGAAGTTTGAAGACTTAAGCAAAGACGATCAGAAACATTTCGATAGTCTACTTGCACGAATAAAAGATATTCTTGGCGACCGCGTAACTGAAGTCAAGGAATCAAAGCGTCTCTCCGGAAGTCCGGCTGTGTTGGTTAATCCCGACGACACCATGTCTTCAACAATGCAGAAGATTATGCGAATGTCCAACAAAGATATGACTGTTCCCAAAAAAGTTTTTGAGGTTAACCGTGACCATAAACTTATCCGCAATTTGCTTAAGGTGTTCAAGTCAAACTCTAAGGATGAATACATTACAAATGTAACTGAAGAACTATTTGAGTCGGCGCTTCTGCTTGACGGAAGTTTAACCGATCCGCACAAGCTTGTAAGCAGGCTTAACCAAATGCTTGAGCAATCGAGCGATTGGTATACGGAGATAAAGAAGTTATAATTTTTCAATACTCCGTGGTTCTTTGTGTGCCCTCTGTGGCTCTCTGTGTAACTAATTCTTTTTAATTACAGGAGTATAACAGAGAAAAATAAATAAGTTTGAAAGAGGTAAATAAATATGGCATTTAATTTTAATAAATTTACAGTAAAAGCCCAGGAGATAGTTCAAACCGCAATTGAGATTGCACAGAACTATAGCAACCAGGTCCTGGAACCCGAACATATTCTTGCTGCATTAGTCCAGGAGAGCGGGAATATTGCCGAGACTATTATCCAAAAAACCGGCGGTAATATTGGAAGGCTGAAAGTAAAAGTAAATGAAATGCTCGAAGGTCTTCCAAAAGTAAGCGGTGCAGGTATCGGCAACCAGCAAATGTCCAATCAAATAGCGAAGCTTTTTGATACTGCCGCTGAAGAAGCCCGTAATCTTAAAGATGAATATGTTTCAACAGAGCATTTGCTTCTTGCCTTATCTAAAGATGAAAGTAAAGCCGGAAGACTTCTAAAAGAGAATGGAATTTCTCATGACGATATTTTAACAGCACTGAAAGATGTCCGGGGCACTCAAAGAGTTACCACTCAAAATCCCGAGGACACTTACCAGGCTCTTGAAAAATATGGACGCGACCTAAATGAGCTTGCCCGCGCTGGTAAGCTTGACCCGGTCATCGGTCGAGATGAGGAAATAAGAAGAGTGCTTCAGGTTTTATCCAGAAGAACTAAGAACAATCCGGTTCTTATCGGCGAGCCCGGTGTTGGCAAGACAGCTATCGCCGAAGGCATTGCTCATAGAATTATTGCCGGTGATGTTCCCGAAAATCTGAAGACAAAGAGGATAGTCGCACTTGACATGGGCGCTCTTGTTGCGGGTACTCAATTCCGCGGTCAGTTTGAAGAGCGAATGAAAGCTGTTCTTAAAGAAGTCCAGGAATCAAACGGAGAAATAATTTTATTCATCGATGAGCTTCATACTCTTGTCGGAGCCGGCTCTGCACAAGGCTCAATGGATGCTGCAAATATCTTGAAGCCCGCCTTAGCCCGCGGCGAACTGCATGCAATCGGCGCCACCACTTTAAATGAATATAAAAAGCATATCGAGAAAGATGCTGCTCTTGAAAGACGCTTTCAACCTGTATTGGTAACTGAACCTACTGAAGAAGATACGATTTCTATTCTTCGTGGATTGAAAGAACGCTACGAAGTTCATCACGGTGTAAGAATAACCGACGGCGCTATTGTAGCAGCCGCTCAGCTATCTAATAGATATATCGCCGATAGATTCTTACCCGATAAAGCAATCGACTTGATCGATGAAGCCGCATCTAAAATCAGAATTGAAATTGACTCTATGCCGGAAGAGCTTGATGGTGTTGAAAGAAAAATCAAGCAGCTTGAAATAGAGCGTGAAGCTCTTAAGAGAGAGAAAGATGAAGCTTCCGCAAAGCGCCTTGATGAGCTTAAGGAAGAGCTTAGCGACCTTGAGGAAGAGCGTAACAAATTTAAGATGCATTGGAATCTTGAGAAAGATAAAATCCAGAAGATACGCTTAATGAAAAGCGAAATCGAAAACTCAAAAGCCTTAGCCGAAAAATATGAACGAGAAGGAGACCTGGGTAAAGTCGCAGAGCTTCGTTACGGTAAAATAGTAACTCTTGAAAAGCAGCTTAATGAAGAAACTAAAAAATTAGCTGAAGTTCAAAAAAATAAAAAGATGCTGAAAGAAGAAGTTGACTCTGAAGACATTGCAGAGATAGTCTCTAAATGGACCGGTATACCGGTAAGCAAAATGCTTGAGAGCGAGAGGAACAAACTTCTACGGCTTGAAGATGAATTACATAAAAGAGTAATTGGGCAGGACGAAGCTGTTTATGCGGTTGCAAATGCAATTCGAAGATCACGCACCGGTTTGCAGGATGTTAACCGCCCTCTCGGTTCATTCATCTTTCTTGGCACTACCGGAGTCGGTAAAACAGAGCTTGCACGTACGCTCGCGGAATTCCTTTTCGACGACGAGCATGCAATGATAAGGATTGACATGTCCGAGTATATGGAGAAGTTTTCAGTTTCAAGATTGATCGGCGCTCCTCCAGGATATGTCGGTTATGAAGAAGGCGGACAGTTAACCGAGGCTGTAAGACGAAGACCATATTCGGTTGTTCTTCTTGATGAAATTGAAAAAGCTCATCCGGATGTATTCAATGTTCTACTTCAAGTTCTTGATGACGGAAGACTAACCGATAACCAAGGAAGAACAGTCAATTTCAAAAATACAATCATTATCATGACGTCAAATCTCGG
>JAJYIL010000408.1 GCA_021790055.1 Bacteroidota bacterium | reverse complement strand
CTGGGCATCCGGGGATACTTCATTAATTATTCCTATGGCTGAAAGATTAGCTGCAAAAGGATTTGTTACGGTTACTCCCGAATACCGTCTATCGCCCGAAGCTTTATATCCGGCAGCAGTACATGATTTGAAAGCTGCAGTTAGATGGATGAGGGCTAACGCGGAAAAACATCATATCTATAAAAATAAAATT
The DNA here is from genome assembly GCA_021790055.1 of Bacteroidota bacterium. Classification (GTDB taxonomy): domain Bacteria; phylum Bacteroidota; class Ignavibacteria; order Ignavibacteriales; family Ignavibacteriaceae; genus FEN-1297. Next base: position 3,608 of record JAJYIL010000408.1, on the reverse strand, counting down.
GCTGCCTACGGCTGCTCTGCCGGCGGTCAGCTTGCAGCATTGCTGGGTACGACCAATAGTGATAGAAAATTTGAAGGCGATGAAGGCAATGCAAATTATTCAAGCAGCATTCAGGCTATTGTTGATGTCGATGGAGTGGTTGATTTTTTCGGTAAGGGTTCTGAAGAAGTGAAAAATAACCCCGCAAGACCAAGTGCTGCACACCGGTGGTTTGGCGTATCGGCAAAAGATAATCCGCAGGTTTGGAAAGATGCCGGAGCTTATAATCATACAACAAGTAAAACTCCACCGATTGCTTTTATAAACAGCGCGGTGCCGCGCTTTCATGCCGGCAGAGACGAGATGATTAAGCTTCTGAAAAAGTATAACATCTATTATGAAGTACATACTTTGCCAAATACAATTCATACTTTCTGGTTATTCCATCCTTGGTTTGATAAGACTCTTGATTTTACAGAAAAATTTTTAGAAAAGGTTTTTAATAAAAAATAAATCTTTTGGCTAAGCGCAAAGGGCACAGCGCAAAGCGAAACATTAGATTCAATCTTCTAAAAGAATATAGACCATCATCGCTATGCGCTATGTGAATGAACGGAGACACAAATGACTTTTACTTTAAGAAAAAATGACATCATCAAATTTATAGTCCTGCTTCTAATTGGAAGCTCATTGAGTTTTGTCCATGCACAGGAAAAATTGCAGGAAGAAGTTAATTCTTATTTAAAGGATCTTCCTTTTAAATCATTTTCAATCCAGCTTCCGCATTTTCAGGATAAGACTTTCAATATAAAAGATTATGGTGCGGTTGGCAACGGACATACAATGAACACTGTAGCTTTCAAGAAAGCTGTTGATGAATGTTCTGAAGCAGGCGGCGGAAAAGTTATTGTCCCTCCGGGATTGTGGCTTACGGGACCGATAGAATTGAAGAGCAATGTAAATTTTCACATTGAAAGAGGCGCATTGATTTTATTCAGTCCCGTCCACAAAGATTATCCTATTATAAAAAATCCAAGCGGCGGATTTGTTTTAGCATCTCCTATATATGGATTTGATCTTGAGAACATAGCAATTACCGGTGGCGGATTAATTGATGGAAACGGAACTACATGGCGTCCGTTAAAAAGAGACAAAGTAAATGAATCTCTTTGGAAAAAATTTGTAAATTCCGGCGGTGTAGTAAATGAAAGCGGTACTATATGGTATCCGTCTGAAGTTGCAATGAACGCTGATAAATATTTTGTTCAATTTAAAAAAGAAAAAAAGAAAATTACTGCTGAAGACTTACTTCCGCTACGGGATGCAATGCGACCCAAAATGGTTTCTCTGATGCATTGCAAAAGAGTATTGATTGACGGGGTAACTCTTGAAAATTCTCCTTCCTTTGCCTTCAATCCGAACTATTGCGAAGACATGGTTATCCGGAATGTAAAAGTCAATAACGAATACTGGGCACAGAACGGCGACGCCATGGATATCGGCTCAAGTAAAAATGTTTTGCTTTACAAATGCACAATTACTGCCGGCGACGACGGCATCTGTATGAAAGCAAATGTTGTAAAAGGTGCAACGGGCGCTGTTCTTCAGAATGTTGTTATTGCTGACTGCGTTGTTTATCATGCGCACGGCGGCTTTGTTACGGGCAGCAACACCAACGGCGGTATGCATAATATTTATGTTCACAACTGCGACTTTGTAGGGACTGATATCGGTTTAAGATTTAAAAGCTCCAGAGGCAGAGGCGGCTTGGTTGATAATATTTTCATAAAAAATATTTTTATGAAAGATATTGTAAACCAGACAATTCTTTTTAACACCTATTATGAAATTAAGAATGCAGAAGTAAAAGCTTTTCCTATAACCGACAGAACCCCGATATTCAAGAATATTTTTATCGACAGTATTTTCTGCGACGGCGCAAGGGAAGCTGCTTCAGTCGTCGGATTACCGGAAATGCCTATCCAAAATATTCATATAACAAATTCTTATATAAGCGCAGGCAGAGGATTTTATACGGATTATGCAAAAGGTATAACTCTTGAAAACGTTGAGATAGTTCTAAAGGAAGGTTCTATATTCAATGTTAATCAAAGCTCAGATTTTGTATTGAACAAAATTAAATACGCAGAAGGCACCAGCAATTTTATGACACTTTCCGGTAAAGACACAAAATCAATTTCAATTCAAAATACAAATTTGAAGAACTCGACAACGCCGCTTCAGTTTTATAATGGAGCAGATAAGAGTGCCGTCATAATAAAATAGATGAGCTACGAAAGATAGGGCTATAAAAACCGGAGGAATTGTCTGTCTCATTTTTATTTTGCTTCCCGGCTTAGCTGCGGCGCAGAAAAAGATTGACAGATATAAGCTTGTAAACCGGCATAACCCGGTAAATAAGAAGGTTGATGCTTGGTCTCCGTTCACTGTTGGTAACGGAGGCTTTGCTTTTACTGCCGATGCTACCGGTCTGCAGACTTTTCCGGATTACTATTACCAGAACGGCATCCCGCTCGAAATTTTATCCGACTGGTGTTGGCACTCTTTCCCGAATCCGGATAATTATTCTATAAAGGATTCGTACCGCGATTATAATGTTCACGGTAGAAAGGTTGCTTACCCTACCAATGCATCAAGCAAGGCAGGCAAATGGCTTAGAGAAAATCCGCAGCGGTTGCCGCTTGGCGTAATCGGATTTGATTTGAAAAAGCCTGATGGCTCTGCAGCAAAGGTTGAGGATATAAAAAGTGTTTTTCAAAAGCTTGATTTATGGAAAGGCGTAATTCAAAGTAATTTTGAATTTGACAACAGCAGAGTTAGTGTTGTAACGGTGTGCAATCCGGATAAAGATTTTATCGGCGTGAAAGTTAAGTCTTCTTTAATGAAGAACAGTGAGCTTGGAGTCAGCATAAAATTTCCTTATGCTTTTGTTGATTCGATTAAGAATAATCCGCCATACGATTGGAATTCCAACCTGCACACTACGACAATCATAAAGAAGGAAAAGAATTTTGTTGAACTGAAAAGGAAGGTCGATTCGACAGTTTATTTTGTTTGTATTCGCTGGATAGGCAATTTAACTTTTAAGCAGGCGGCAAAACAATATTTCAAATTAATACCGGGAAAGAATGATGATGAATTTTCTTTTTCGGTAGGATTTTCTAAAAGCGAATTTGCAGGAAACATTCCGGGTTATAAAGAAACATATTCTGAAAGTATTGAGCATTGGAAAAGCTTTTGGATGCATGGCGGCGCTATTGATTTTTCCGGCAGCACCGACCCGCGTGCAAATGAGTTGGAGAGGAGAGTTATTCTCTCCGAATACTTAACTGCGATACAATTCGGCGGCAGCTTTCCGCCGCAGGAAAGCGGGTTAACCTTAAGTACATGGTTCGGAAAGCATAACACTGAAATGATGTGGTGGCATACGGCTCAGTTTGCGCTATGGGGCAGAACTCAAATGCTTGAGAAAAATCTAGACTGGTATTTTAAGACTTTACCGCAAGCAGAGGCTACAGCAAGGCAGCAAGGTTTTGAAGGTGCAAGATGGTCGAAGATGGTTGGACCGGATGGATGTGAAAGTCCGGGCGGCAATCCATTTATTATCT
>JAJYIL010000407.1 GCA_021790055.1 Bacteroidota bacterium | reverse complement strand
GTTCTGAAAACCCTCTGATTGGCTTCTTCTTCCTTTCTAATTACTCTTAAATTATAAAAAAAATAGGAGAACTTTTAGGCTGTGCCGTTTGACATTTGTTTTTTTTCTTGTATATTAACACACAAAAATTGGAGTTTTTGTTTTATTAGATTTGCTACAGAAGAAAAGACTTAGTTAGTTTTTTTACCAGAGTAGCAAAGTGCGCCGATTTAGAGAATTACTCTGGTCGGTTTTTTTTATTTTATATTGTAATATTTTTCAATGCCGGGTCTCTTTTTTAATAGGTATTTTTTAATCGTGGAACTTTTTTTTACGGGAGAGAGTCTATAAGGTATATTGATACGTATTCTTAGGTTAGTGTTATTCACAAACAAAAAAGGAAGGCAGCGATGAAAACTTTAAAGGCAAAAATTGACAACCCATTGTCCGATCTTATCAGCGATGATATTTTCGAGCTATTAGATTCTCATGGACTGATTGATGATAAATCAGTTAGAGATTACCAGATAAGAAAAAAATTTAAACAGTTAAGGGCAACTAAGGTTAGCGCAGGTGATGCTATAGATTCTATCAGAGAAGAGTACCCTTATTTGCAGTTCGATACGATTAGAAAAATCGTATACCAGATAAGCAAATAAATTATTAGCCTCTTGACAAAAAGCAATCAAGAAGTTATATTATAGGTGACTCTTTCAGAGGGTTCTCCCCTGCCCTTTGATGTAAACGAGTCGGGCCCGGTATCACCCCCATTACCGGGCTTCTTTATATTATATAGGTAATAATATGGCAAAGGCAGTAAGTAAAAAAAATATTCGTAAAGCTAAAAAAATTGTTTCTCCTTTCAGCGTATACTGGAAGAAGAATAATTTCTTGCTCTTATTACTAGGACTGGTTATTATCATTGCCGGCTTCGTATTTATGTCGATGGGACCCTGGAACAGTTTCCCGTCCTTATTTATATCCCCGGTTCTTCTCGTTATCGGATACTTGCTTGTATTGCCGGCATCAATCCTGTACTTCAAGAAAGATAAGCCGGATAACCAAGAGGGACACGACCTTGCTTCTGGCAAAAGTTAAAGGAAATATTGTTTCCACACAGAAGAATCCCAACTTAAAAAGCCACAAGCTCCTTGTAGTTCACCAGATAGATTTAAATGGAAATTTTATCGGCAAGAAAGATTCTATTGCAATAGATCTTATTGATGCTGGTATTGGAGATACTGTACTTGTTGTTCAGGAAGGCGCTGCTGTTAAACAAATCCTCGGGCACCGCAATGCGCCGGTTCATACAATAATTGTAGCCGTCGTCGATCAAATTGCTTTAAGTAGAAATGGCTTCTCTCGATATTGAAGACCTTGCAAGGTTAAACCTGCTTCTCTCAATTGACGGAATCGGCCCGGGTAGAATTAGAAATCTCCTCTCTAAATTTCATTCTCTTAAACAAATCATTGAGTCTCCGCTCGAAGCCCTACTAAATGTTGAAGGAATTAGTAATAACCTTGGGAAAAGAATTCACCAAAGCCGCCGACTTACGGAACAAAGCTTGTCCGAAACAAAAAGAATTATGGATAGGCTTTCAAAGCTCAATGCATCTTTAATAACAATTTGGGATAAATGTTACCCGCCTATTCTTAAAAAAATTTATGACCCGCCTCTTATTTTATATATTAAAGGAAGTCTCTCTGAAGCGGATAATTACTGTATCTCCATAGTTGGAACAAGACAGCCTACCAATTACGGCAAGATTCAAGCTGAGCGGTTAGCAGCAGATCTTGCTAAACAAAACATAACCGTTGTCAGCGGTATGGCAAGAGGAATTGATTCTGTCGCCCACTCTACAGCAATTAAAAATAAAGGAAGAACCATCGCAATAATCGGCTCCGGTTTAGATATTGTTTATCCCCCGGAGAATCGAAGATTATTTGATGACATCTCTAATTACGGCTGTGTTATTTCCGAATTTACTCTTGGAACAAAACCGGATGCTCAAAACTTTCCACGCAGGAATAGAATAATTTCGGGAATGAGTCTTGGCTGCATTGTTGTAGAAACGGGGATTAATGGCGGTGCAATGCAGACTGCATCATTCGCTCTTGATCAGAATAGAGAAGTGTTTGCTGTTCCAGGCAACATTGGTGTTAGGCAATCTGAAGGAACAAATCTTCTGATTCAAAAGGGTGAAGCTAAACTTATTCGTAATTCAGAAGATGTACTTAATGAGTTAGATTTAAAGTTGAAGCCGGTAATTGGAAAGAATATTCCAAAGCCTCAAGTAGAAATGAACTTGTTTGAAGAAAAGATTATCAATGCATTAGGAAGCGAGCCGGTTCAGATAGATAAAATTTCCGCATTAACTGATTTGTCAACATCAGAATGTTTGGTCCATCTACTTTCGCTCGAATTCAAGGGATTAGTTAAGCAATTGCCGGGGAAGATGTTTGCTTTGCTTTAATATTTCTTTCTCCCCTTCCACAAAGCCTTCAATCTATCCAGCAAATGCTTTTCCTGACCAATCTCTGTCGGGAAATAATATTGAGTATCCTTCAATTCTTCGGGCAGATAATTTTCAAGCACAAAATGACTTTCATAATCATGAGCGTACTTATAGCCTTTATGGTAGCCGATTGCTTTCATCAATTTCGTTGGTGCATTCCTTAAATGAAGCGGCACCGGGAACAGCGGCTTGTTCTTTACATCGGAGTATGCGTTTTCAATTCCCAGATAAGAAGCGTTGCTCTTCGGCGATGATGCAAGATATGTTGTACACTGTGCTAAGATAATTCTTGCCTCCGGCATACCGATTTTATCTACTGCACCGAAAGCAGCCTCGGCAAGAACAAGCCCGTTCGGTGAAGCATTCCCGATATCTTCGGAAGCAAGTACGACTAATCTTCGTGCAATAAACAAAGGGTCTTCGCCGCCTTCAAGCATTCTTGCAAGCCAGTAAAGTGCCGCATCCGGATCGCTTCCTCTTACGCTTTTGATGAAGGCTGAAATTACGTTGTAATGTTCTTCCCCGCCTTTATCATAAACAATATTTTTCTTCTGAACTATATTCTCAAGGACTTCTTTTGAGATTCTAATTGTACCGTATTTTTCATCATCGCTCGCTTCGTTCAATTCGGATATTACCGCAGCTTCAAAAATACTAAGCAGAACCCGCGCATCCCCGCCGGAAAGATAGATCAAAAAGTCTTCATCAATCTCCTCAAACTTTAGTCGAGATAAAAATTCATCCTTCTCAATAGCTCTTTTAAGAATAGTTTGCAAATCATCCTTGGTGAGCTCATCAAGAATATAAACTCTCGCTCTTGAACGAAGCGCTGGAATCACTTCGAATGAAGGATTCTCCGTTGTAGCTCCGATAAGAGTTATCAATCCCGCTTCAACCGAATGCAGTAAAGCATCCTGCTGAGCTTTATTGAATCGGTGAATCTCATCTATAAATAAAATTGTTCTTTTACCGTAGGATTTATTCGTAGAGGCAATTTCAATAATTTCCCGGATATCTTTAACACCGGAAGAGACTGCATTCAACTGGTGAAAATCCGATTTTGTCTGCTCCGCAATAATTTGAGCGATAGTAGTCTTGCCGGTACCCGGAGGTCCCCAAAGAATAAACGGACTAAGCGTGTCTCTCTCAATCATCAGCCTGATTGGCTTGCCTCTGCCAAGCAAAGCCTGCTGTCCGCAGAACTCATCTATCGTTTTCGGTCGGACTCTTTCGGCTAACGGAATTTGAGGAAGATTTACCTTTTCCATCCTTAATATTCAATCTTCTGATTTTAATAACTAACTCCTGT
>JAJYIL010000406.1 GCA_021790055.1 Bacteroidota bacterium | reverse complement strand
TCCGATCTTATTATTGTCTAAATGAATTCCGATTCCTAAATTCGGATTTATGAAGTAAGAGCTGCCTGCAGAAAGCGAATGCTGGTACCGGGTGCTTACTTCGAATGAACGAATGTAAGTCGAATTGTAATTTTCATTTAAATTTAAATTTAAGTTGCCTATCCTGTAGTAATAATCAAGTAGTGAATTGAGGTTGAATGTACTAAGCTGCTTATTAAAAGAGCTTGAAAGAACATTCAGCGGTATACCCGGTTGAATGTATTCGAGGCTATCAAGTTGTTGCTGCGCATAGGCAGAAGAGATAAGAATCGTTAGCAGAATTATTATCGCAGTAGCTTTGTTCAAAATTAAGTTCAAGTTTAAGATTAAGTTCAAGTTTAAGCTTGCCTGCCGTAAGCAGGTTCGAGAAAAAAAAGTTTGAGAACATTCGGCGTTTTCTTCTAAACTTTACAAAGTTAAATCTACTGTTTTATAATGAATTTATAAAGCGGTGAAACACTATTAGGCTGACTCCCGTTTTGCGAATATGTTACGACTCTCCAGTAATACTCGACGCCTGTGTTTATGTAATAAGGATCGAAGTTTACGGAAATAGTATCGCTTGTAACTGATGAGAAAAAGCTGGCGCTCCAGAAAGTACCGAAGAAGGCATTGTCCTGTACAACAATTTGGTAATTTGCAGGTAAATTAATTGCCTTAATTGTGAAGCTGCTGAAGTAAGATGTCTGTACGCCATTCTGGGGAAAGATTATTCCCGGTATGCCGTAGATTTCATCGTTTACTTCCGGGGTCTGTGTGCTCATTAATCCGCCTTTATCAACGGCTCTTATCCTATAATAATATTGAGTATAAAGCTTCAGGTTTAATGTGTCTGAAAAATCTATCCCTTTAGAGAAACCGATTAGATTTGTACTGTCGGAATTAAATCCCGATGTTGTACTGCGATAGATATTGAAGCCTGCTATATCTCCTTCGATATTTGAATTCCAGCTTAGAAAAACCGAAATATTTCCCTCCCAGTTGCGTGCGTTAATGCTTAATCCCTGCGGCTGGGACGGCGAATAAAGATTTACAGGCTTGCCTGAGACAATATTTGAAGGAAGGCTTTCTTTATTACCTATGTTGACTGCAGTTATACGGTAATAATAAGTTGTGTTGTAGTCCAGTGAATCATCCACATAATAATTATTAGTAGTAAAATTAATTGCAGAAAAATTAACACTGTCGATGCTTCTATAAACGTTGTAACCATACAAGTCAGGTTCGGAATTACTTTGCCAGAGCAATGCTATCGCACCGTCGTCTGCGTACACAACTGTTAGTCCAACCGGCACTGCCGGGGGAAGATTGCTGCTTGGCTGCACAAGGTCAATCTCACGCTGGCAGCCTGCAAACAAAAATAAAAGCGAAAAAAGTAAAAGACTAAATTTGGAAAACATCGCCTCTTGCAGGGATACTGATTTTTTCAAATCCTATCGATTTCAGCCTTTCGCTGAATTTCTGCTGCTGATCATAATCGCCGTGTACCAGGAAAATATTTTTCATTTTATTCCTATCAAAGCCGCTGCAGTAATTCGTGAGCTCGTTTGAATCCGCATGTGCGCTTAATGAGTTCATAACAACAACCTCTGCACGCACTTGATACTCTTCGCCGAATATTTTCACGACCTTTTCTTTTTCGATTAATTTTCTTCCAAGCGTATTTTCCGCGCAATAACCTACCATTAGAATTATATTCTTTTCATTCTCAATATTATTAGCGAGATGATGAAGTATCCTACCTGTTTCAGCCATACCGGAAGCAGACATTATTACCATTGGTCCTTCTAAATCATTCAGTCTCTTGGAATCTTCCACATCGGTTATATAGGTTAATTTGTTAAATCCAAAAGGATCTTCGTACTTTTTCATAAACTGAATTGTATCTTCATCAAAGCATTCGGGATGTTCCCTAAAAACCTTGGTGGCGTTGGTAGACAGGGGGCTGTCTACATAAATAGGTATCCTTTGCGCTTTCGATGACTCGAATATTTTATGAAAAGCGTAAACAAGCTCCTGCGTTCTTTCAAGGCTAAAGGCAGGAATTATAATTTTACTTTTGCGGCTAATTGCCCGGTTTATTACTTCAGCAAGCTTTGCATTAGTTCCTTCAATATTATCATGGAACCTTCCGCCATAAGTACTTTCGCAGATAAAGAAATCAACGTCGGGAATTTTTTCCGGGTCTTTTAAAATCGGCAGGTTGGGTCTGCCCAGGTCCCCGGAAAATCCAAGGTTTATCAAACGTCCGTTTTCTTTTATCGTAAAAAGTGTTATTGCGGATCCGAGAATATGCCCTGCATCGTAAAACCTGACCGTTATGCCGCTATCAATTTCACATTCCTCGTTGTAATTTTTCCCTGTTAAAAGTGGAAGAACGTTATCCGCATCGGAAGTTGTGTACAATGGCTCAAAGAGATTCTTGCCTTGCTTCTTCCTTTTTTTATTTACGAATTCAACATCTTTCTCCTGGATATGTGCGCTATCTTTAAGCATTACTGCCGCAAGGTCCTTTGTCGCATTAGTGCAATAAACAGGACCTTCAAATCCATTCTTAACAAGGGTAGGAATGTTCCCTAAATGATCGATATGTGCATGAGAAAGTATTACGGCATCTATATCTTTTGGTTTGAATAAGTCGAAGTTTTTATTTATATCGAACGCCTCCTTACGCTTACCTTGATATAGTCCGCAATCAAGGAGAAAATTTTTTCCGTCGATTATTAAATGATGCATCGAGCCGGTTACGGTTCTATCTGCGCCTACAAATTGTATCTGCATAAACTGCCTTTCTTTAGAGTTTCACCGGGCAAAGATAATCAAAATTATTCTTACGATAACTGCGGAGAAAGGAAGTCATATTATGTATTTCGTTATAATGTTTTGTGCAATGTGGTAAAGTCCCTATTCGCTGGGATTGGCAAAGTGCAAAGGTAAAGCGCTAAGACTCGCTTCGTGGCTTGCTCTTTGCGCTACGCAACAACATGAATATTTGATTTCGGCTTACAGTATATAAAATACTCGTACTCAAGAACTCATTCAATTCTAATTCACCTTAATTGGATGAATAAGTACGGATACAACCGTACCGGCGCCTTTTTCACTATCAATATTTACCTTAAAATTATTTATTTCTGCATATTCTTTTACAAGGGTTAGCCCGAGCCCGTTGCCCTCAAATTTTCTCGAATTGCCGGTGGACTCTTGTGTAAACGGTTCAAATAGTTTTTGCATATAATCCTTAGCAATTCCGATACCTGTATCTTTAATTTCGATATTAACCTTTTCGTTATTTGTTTTACATATTGCAATCTCTATCGAGCCTTTACTTGTAAATTTAACCGCGTTGTCTATCAAGTTTTCAAAAAGCTTAACAGTCGTATAATAATCAGCTTTCACAAGAGTATTTTGAAGCTCCTGCTTGAAGTTAAATTCGAGATTTTTGTTCATCGCAAGATTAAGAAAATTCTCATAGAGGTTGTTTATAATCTCATTTAAATTGAGTACTTCATATTCCGCTTCGTATTTCTTTGTTCGAAGCGCAGACATATCAAGGATTGAGGTTACCGTTCTCATCAGCCTGTATGATGCCTCTTTTATGCTGCTGAAAATGTCCGACCTATCCCCGGAAATATATTCTTTAAGCTCAATTTCAAGCAGACTAATATAACCGAGTATTATGTTGAGCGGTGTTCGTATTTCATGAGACATCTGAGCTAAGAATTCGGATTTTAGCCTGTCGGATTCTTCAGCTTTCTCTTTTTGTATTTTTAGCTGTTCT
>JAJYIL010000405.1 GCA_021790055.1 Bacteroidota bacterium | reverse complement strand
ATAAAATCGGTATCAATCTTTTCTACGGGCTGGTATATAAATAATATAACGGTCGATTCGTCATATCATGCTTATGTTGCCGAGTTGAGCGGGGGATTGAAAATACTAGATTTCTCAGAACCGTCCACACCAAAACAGATTGGTTATTATTTGACTGACGAGCAGGTAATAGATGCTGCAGTTTCTGGTAATTATGCATATCTGGATTGTGACTCCGACCTGCAGATATTGGATATCTCAAACCTTGCCTCTCCAAAATTAATTTCCAGGGTATTTTTTAATGATGATATTATTAGAATAAATCTTGTAGGTAATTTTGACTTTCTTTGCATTGATGGTTCGACGGTTTATGCAGCAAGAAAATCTCAAAAGCTTTTCACAATAGATGTATCAGACCCTGTTAATCCTAAAATAATAACTACGGACTCTTTGACAGGACTGCCTGTAGGCATTTCCCAATCAAATGGATATATTTATGTAGCTGATAGGGATCTAAGCTATCCTAACCCCAATTCGGGCGTCCAGATTTTTAATATTTCTAATCCGGATATTCCTGTTGAAAGTGGATTCTTGAAAGTAACTGACCTTGGAGGACTAACTGTATATAAAAATTCACTTTTTGTTATGGAGGGAGATACGGCATTAAAAGAATATGGGCTTGGAAAATATGACATTACTAACCCAACAAAGCCGGTATTTAAATATTTTGCCTATGTACCGGGGAGTTTTGCAGTGCCTATTACTATTAAGGCAGATAATGATTATGCCTACCTGGGAAATATGGATGTAATTAGTATTTCTAATCCCGATAGTGGAAAACTTGTTTATATGGGTAATGGCGGTACTGCAGTTGCGGTTTATAAGGACATCGTATTATTCGGAGATATAGAGGTATCTATATTTAATAATATTCTTACCTCCATAAAAGATATTCATTACCTTTTACCGAACAATTTTGAATTATTTCAGAATTATCCCAATCCATTTAATCCATCCACAGCTATCAGCTATCAGCTTTCAGCAGTCAGCTATGTTAAGTTAAAAGTGTATAATATTCTAGGACAAGAGATAGAGACCCTTGTCAACAGTCTTCAACAACAAGGGAAATATATCGTTCTTTTTGACGCGTCTAAGTTATCAAGCGGGATTTATTTCTACAGACTTGAAGCAGATGGTAGTAATGGAAAAAGATATGTTTCCGTAAAGAAGATGGAATTACTTAAATGAATATTTTAAATCTGGAAAGACCTCCACCAATAGATTCTTAAAAGAGAAACCCCTTGGGCTTCTGTGCTAAGTTCTCAATACGCCAATATTGAATAAAGACAGAAATGTCACGAGGGTTTTCTCTGTTTAAATATAAACCTTAATAAACAGATTTTCAAAACTAAAAACTAAAGAATTAAAAATGAATCAAGTAAAACAAATTATGATGGCTTTAATAATTGCTGCTTTGTTTTCAATATTAGCATACTCCCAGCCTACAAATGTTCCAGTTACCTCAAGCGGCACCCAAAGCGAGACTGCAATTACTGTTGATCCTAATAATCCAAATCATTTGATGGCTACCTGGACAGACTTCATCAATTATACTCAGTATCATGGTTATAGCTTTTCATCAAATGGCGGTCAATCATGGTCGCCGCCAGATTCGATTCCCGGTGAAAACGGATACGATCCTTCTTGTGCAATTGACCTTTCTGGAAGGGAATATTATGCCTATAAGGATGGGAGTAATGTAATCCGTATTTCTTATTCAACAAACGATGGCAGTGATTGGTCAATAGCACAAAAAGTCTGTTCGCAGTCATCAAATCAAGATAAGCCTTATATTGCTGTCGACAACACGGGACACTATAACCGTGTCTATGTAGCGTGGGCAGATTTAACCACTAACCCTAACAATGCAATTGATTTTGCTTACGCTGACGCCAGTGGTAATTTACAAACCTGGAAGCAAATAACTTTAGACAATCTTTCCGGAGCCTCTCCAATCCCTTCAGGCAGTCAAGCTTCTCCTCTTGCCCCCGGTGGTCCTAGACTTCAAGGAGCTATACCCGCATAGCCCCTGATGGAACTGTGTATGTAGTTTATATGTATACTTCCAATTACCTGGCACCATCGACTTCTTCAATCTATTGTCAACGATCAACAGATGGAGGGAGCAGTTTTAACTATATAACTCTTCCATCCTACTTAAATAGTTTTACAGGAACCTGTAACAACTTTTTTATTGGGAGCGGGCAATTTCAAGCCAATAGTTTCCCAACCATAGCTATCGACAAATCAGGGAATGTATACCTTGCTTGGATGCAAGATGATAATGGAACACTTAATATTTATTGTACACGTTCAACAGATGCTGGAAACAATTGGAGTGTGTCCCCTTTTATGATTCCACATGGCAGTTCAGAGAGTGTATTTTTTCCCTGGCTTACTGTAAATTCTTCGGGTGTTGTTTCGCTTAGTTATTATAAAGAAAATTCTTCGAATCTTGTTGATGTTTATGTTGCTAACTCCTATGACGGCGGACTGACATATAATAGTGTTACCAGGATTACTCCGACGAGCGAGAATCCGGACAATGCAACTCAGGAGTGCGATTATATGGGAGCTGTTTCACTTTCAAACGGCGAAACATTACCATTATGGACAGACCTAAGTTCAGGCTCGCATGCTTATACAACTCCAAACTATTATTCAGGTGGTACTGTAGCTCAATCAATAACAATACCTTCAGGACAAAGAGCATTATTTGCACCCGGTGCAGTAACACAATTTGCATCGGGCACATCTCTAAATGTTAATGGTGTATTAAATGCTGTAGGGACAGCTTCCCAGCCAATTACCTTTACATCAACCGGAAGCGCCTCAGCCGGCAGTTGGGGCTCAATAATTTTCAGCGGTCCAGGTGCAAACGGCTCTATACTTAATTATATTAATATGCAGTATGGGACAAACATTCAGGCTAATAATACTTCAAACATTACAATTGAAAATTCTAATTTTACGAATAATGATGGTGCAATAAGCTATTCAAATTCGACCGGCTCGGTTATAAACAATAAAATATCCTATTCAGCCGATTATCATGCTATCGAGATTCAAAACGCTTCTAATGTAACGTGCAATCTTAACACTATCACAAAAAACAATCACGATAATAATGACGTTGCAATTTTGTTCGGCGGAGGCGGCACCGGCTGGGTGGGCGGGAATGATATGGATTACTTCAACTGGGGTATTGGTACTATATACGGCTCTTCTCCATTGTTCGGCAATACTCCTTCCTCAAACAGCAGGAATAACAGGATTACTCATTGCAGCGACGGTATAGTTATTTACCAGGATAGCTATCCTAATATGTATGACGCAAACCATTGTTGGGGATATAATACCATAGATAGCAACACTGTCGACATCTCCCTTAATTATTTTCAAAACGTTAATAACTATTACCTTGATGCTTTGCAAGATTATTGGAATAATGGTAACCCGTCAAATGCAGTTTTCCAGATTGGCTCCGGTTCGGCAATTTATACAAACGGTTACCTAACAAGCGATCCTTGGTCTGGTGTACCTCTTCCTTCAATGACTCAGGGAAGCGGGAAGATAAAAGGACAAATTGTGCAGTCAATTGTTCCCACAACTTCATCCGCGCAAGGAAGTGAATTTCAGGCCTCTAATTTTTCAAAAGGTACTTCTCCTGTTCAATCAGTAGCAATTGATTCACTTTTAACCGGCATTGGATACCTGGAGAATGGTAATAACAGAAAAGCTGAGAACTTTTTTGTCTCCTACCTTAGCAGACATCCCGACAACCAG
>JAJYIL010000404.1 GCA_021790055.1 Bacteroidota bacterium | reverse complement strand
CATTGGTAACGGTTTCAACATTGTTGATTGTTGTTGGGCATCCCCACAACCCGTTCTGTGCCGGGAAAGGTGGCTTTACTCTCGGGTAGCCGCGCTTACCTTCAATAGAATTCATCAATGCTGATTCTTCACCGCATATATAAGCGCCGGCTCCTTTATGAACATAGATATCGCATGAAAAATCAGTTCCAAATTTTTCTTTCATCTTCCTGCCGACATAACCATGATCGTAAGCGTCGCTTAATGCTTTTTCAACAAGCCTGATCCATTTATGATATTCGCCCCGTATATAAATGTAAGTAACCTTAGCACCAATTGCATATGCTTCAATAATTATCCCTTCAATTAATTGGTGAGGATTATATTCGAAGATTTGCCTGTCTTTGAATGAGCCCGGCTCACTTTCATCCCCATTTATACAGAGATATTTGGGCTTGTCTGTTGACTTCGGCATGAAGCTCCATTTTAATCCGGCAGAGAATGCTGCACCACCGCGTCCCCGCAAGCCTGACTTTTTTACCTGGTCTATAATTTCATCCGGCTTTTGGCTGAATGCTTTTTTTGCTGCGGTGTAACCGCCATTCTGTTCATATACATTTATAAGATGAAGATCTTTTATATCCGGTAGAACTATTTTTTCCATTTTAAAGGGTTCAGTCTATTTAGTTTTTGTTTTTGAATGATTCTAAAATTTGATCAACCTTTTCAACGTCGAGATTTTCAAAGAAGTCTTCGTTCACTGCTATCATCGGCGCAGTGCCGCAAGATCCCATGCATTCCACTTCTTCCAAAGAGAAGATTGCATCTTCGGTAACACCGCCGTTGGCTATATTCAATTTATCTTTTATGTGATCATAAATTTTATAAGCGCCGCGTAGCATGCAAGAAACATTAGTGCATACTTGAAGATGATACTTCCCCATCGACTTCTGGCGATACATCGTATAAAATGTAACAACGCCAAGTACTTCATCAGCAGGCATATCAAGTAATGAAGCAACTACTTTCATTACTTCACTCGAAACCCAACCGTTCTGTCCCTGGGCTAAGTATAACAGAGGCATAACAGCTGCCTTCTTTGTAGGATATCTTTTAAGAATATCTTCTATCTTTGTTTGATTTTCTTCAGTGAATTTGAATTCCATTGTGACTTTTAATTTTGAATTTATAATTTTTAATTGAAGCTATTTATCCGCCTCGCCCATTACCGGATCCAAGCTTCCGAGAATTGCAACAACGTCCGAAACCATATGCCCTTTTACAAGCTGCGGCACAGACTGCAGGTTAACAAACGAAGGCGAACGGATTTTACACTTCCAGGGCTTTCCATCGCCTTTACTTACAAGGTAAAATCCAAGCTCTCCTTTTGAGCTTTCGACAGCATGATATATTTCACCCGGCTCGGGATTAATTCCAAAATTTACGATCATGAAATCATGAATAAGCTCTTCCATCCTGGAATATATTTCCGTCTTCTTTGGAAGTACCTTCTTCGGCTGGTTAAGCAAAGTCTCTCCCTGCGGCATCTTCTCTAAAGCTTGACGAATTATCTTTATACTTTCTCTTGTTTCATCCGCACGTACAAAATAACGCGCTAAGGAATCGCCGTCTGGATAAGTTACAACTTTAAAATCAATTTCATTATAAAAAAGATAAGGCTGAGCCCTTCTTAAATCGAACTCGACTCCGCTGCCGCGCAGGCTTGGACCTGTAAGACCAATGTCTATAGCGTCATCTGCCGAGATTACACCGACACCATCCAATCTTTCGATAAAAATTCTATTTGTATTTATCAAACGCTCACATTCATCAAGATTAGGGAGATACTGATCGATGAACCATTTTACCTTTGCAAGCGCTTCCGGCTGTGCGTCGTTTGCAACTCCACCGATTCGTGTGTAGGAATTAGTAAATCTTGCGCCGCAAAGGATATCCCAGATGTCAAGGATTTTTTCGCGCTCACGCAATGTCCATAGAAAGACTGTTAGCGCACCAACATCCATTGCCAAAGAACCAATCGCAACAAGATGCGATGCAACTCTTGCAAGCTCCGAGATAATCATCCTGATGTACTGAGCTCTCGGCGGGGCTTCTATTCCGACAAGCTTTTCTACCGCAAGAGCATAAGCTACATTGTTCGACATCGGTGAGAGATAATCCAATCTATCGGTGTGCGGAATAAACTCGTAATAGTTCATGTTCTCTGCCAGCTTTTCATAACCGCGATGTAGGTATCCAAGCTCGGGCACACAGCCCATTACAGTTTCTCCGTCAAGCCTAAGAAGCAAACGCAGAACGCCGTGTGTTGCGGGGTGCTGGGGACCCATGTTGAGAATCATTTCATTCTCAAGCGCGTCCTCTAAAGTGATATTTGAATCGGCTAAAAGAGCTTCTAAAATCTTCGGATGGACATCGTCTTTTGTTAGTTTTTCCATAATCAGTTTTTTTAAATTCAATTTTTATTTTTAGGAAGAGAGAGCGAGCCCGGAATTCCCATCAAAGGAAAATCCTTACGAAGCGGATGATATTCAAATTCTTCCGGCATGTACATCCTTCTTAAATCGGGGTGATTGTTGAAATGAATCCCATACATATCAAATGTTTCCCGTTCATGCCAGTTAGCAGTATTCCAAACGGATGAAACCGAATCGATGTTGCAGTCTTTTTCATCTACACTTGCTTTTAAAGCAAGTCTGAAATTCATTTTTAAGGAATAAATATGATAGACCACCGAGAACCTGTTCTTTCTTGTTGCCCAATCGACGGCAGTAATATCCTCGCAAAGCCTGAATGCAAGTTCCGGTTCTTCTTTTAAATATTTACAGACGGCAATGATATTTTTCTTATCTAAAGAAACTGTCAGTTCATTCCTATGCTCGTTGAATATAAAATTCTCCCCGCTAAATTTCTCATTTAGCCTTTGTTCAAGTAATTCTTTTGGTGATGCCATAAAAAGTTGTATTTGGTCTGTTTAATTGTTTTGTAAAAATTCTCCGTTTGGCTGCACAACCGTCAATCGAGGCAGCGGTTTATCCTGGAAATCTCTTGCTTTAGTCCTTCCTATCTTTTCCTGGATCTGGATAAGAGCATTCAGCAGATTATCCGGACGCGGCGGACAGCCGGCAAGGTAAATATCCACGGGTAAAAATTGATCTATTCCCTGTACAACTGGGTACGATCTGTACATTCCGCCTGAGGACGTGCATGCACCCATTGCAATCACCCATTTAGGATCTGGCATTTGATCATAAATCTTTCGAACGACATGAGACATTTTGTATGTAACAGTTCCTGCAACAATCATCAAATCGCATTGGCGCGGTGTAAACCTCATTACTTCCGAACCAAAACGGGCAATATCGTACTTAGGATCGCCCGACGCCATCATCTCAATTGCACAGCATGAAATTCCCATTGGCATAGGCCATACTGAATTCTTGCGAGCCCACTCGGTTAATGCATCGACTGTTGTTGTAAAAAAGCTATTGCCGTTCAACTTGGCTTCTAATCCCATCGAAAACCGCCTTTCTTATACACGTATAAATAACCCAGCTCAAGCACAACCAGGAATATCGCCATAGAAATAAAAACCGATATTCCCATCTCACTAAACATTTTTTTGAACTGTACCGCCCACGGGTAAACAAAAATTACTTCAAGATCAAAAATTATAAAAAGCATTGCTACAAGATAATATTTAATCGAAACACGCTCATTTGTAGTGCCGACCGGTTTCATTCCGCTTTCGTAAGTGGAAGTCTTGTCAGGAGTAGGTCTTTGGGGTCCAAAAATCTTGGAAGAAAATACCGTAACAACGGCAAATACGACTTCTACTAAA
>JAJYIL010000403.1 GCA_021790055.1 Bacteroidota bacterium | reverse complement strand
CAAGTCTTCTATTTTACTTGAGCGTTCATAATTAACTTGAGTAACATGAATTTCATCAAAGATGCCGCTCAACTTTGAAAGCATTTCAGTAATTGATTTATCCCTCATTACTCCAAAAAGAAGAATCCGTTTCTTATATCTTTGACTTTCTTTAGAAAATTCTTTTAGAAAATTTTCAATGCCTTCGCGATTATGTGCCGAATCCAAAATTATGTCTGGATTAGTTGAATAGTATTCAAATCTTCCCTGCAGCCCGGTATTTTTAATTACGTTTTTAATTCCTCTTGAAATTATTTTGTAATCATCTTTCAAAAGAGTTTTATCAATTGCCAATGCGGCAATTGCAGCATTGTATTTTTGATATTCCCCCTTAAGAGGCATACTCCAATCATCAATTTCAAGCTCTTCGGTATAAAGTTCCAGCGAGCTGCCTTTGATGTTTATATAATCTTCGATTCTGAACAAACTGCATTTTTCAGCTTTGCATCTTTCTTCTATTACATCTTCAGCAGATGAAGGCATTCTTCCGGTAAAAACCTTAGCCGGATTTTTAATTATTGCCGATTTCTCTCCGGCAATTTCTTTAATGGTACTTCCTAAAATATTTGTGTGTTCCAAACTGATTGAAGTAATTGCGACCGCTAATGGGTGTATAACATTTGTTGCGTCAAGTCTTCCTCCAAGCCCGGTTTCAATTACAGCATAATCAACTTTTTGATCATAAAAATATTTGAAGGCAATTGCTGTGGTTACTTCAAAGAAAGTCAATCCGTGTTCATCTATATAATCGACATAATCGGAAACAAATTTAGCTACGTAATCATCAGGTATTTGGACGTTGTTAATTTTAATTCGTTCATTGTACCTTACAAAATGCGGTGAAGTATACAAGCCAACTTTATTACCAAACTCCATTAGGATGCTTGCAATAAAAGATGCTGTACTTCCCTTTCCGTTTGAACCGGCAATGTGAAAAGTCTTAAGCTGCTTCTGCGGACTTCCCAAATATTCCAGGAAGCGGGAAATATTTTCAAGTCCTAATTTAATTCCGAAAGTATGAAGGGAAAATAATTTTTCTAAAGCTTTGTTAACGTCCATGTGGGTTAAATTTTATAAGAGCCTGTTACTTGTGAAATTTTTTCTATTCTCATCTTCAAGCAATACTCTTCAAGAGATTTAATCATGCCGGTTGCTGCCGCTGGATCAATAAAATTCAAAGTGCCTATTTGAATTGCAGAAGCTCCTGCGATCATAAATTCAATTATATCTTTCCAATTCATTATTCCGCCGATACCGATAACCGGAATATCTACCTTTTGCCTGATCTCCAAAACTTTTGCAAGCGCTACCGGTTTAATTGCTGGTCCCGATAAGCCAGCCGTAACATTATGGATCTTTGGTCTTCTTGAATAAATGTCGAATGCTGTTCCGACCAAAGTATTTATTGCCGAAACCGCATCGCCGCCGTTTTCTTTAACTGCTTTTGCAAACTCTGAAATATAAGATACGTTTGGCGATAATTTTATTATTACAGGCTTGCCTGTTACAGCTTTAACCTTCTCAGTAATTTTACCAACTGCCGAAACGCTATTGCCGAATTGAAGTCCGCCTTCTTTTACATTTGGACAAGAGACATTAATTTCAAATGCAGTAATTGAATCTTCCGCTGTCAATATCTTTGTGCATTCAACGTATTCTTCAATCGTGCTTGCCGCAATGTTGCAGATCAGAGGAACATCAAATTTTTTTAGAAAAGGGATTTTTTCTTTAACAAAAACTTCCACACCGACGTTTGCCAATCCGATTGCGTTCAACATTCCCGATGGAGTCTCCACAATTCTTTGCGGAGGATTTCCCTTCCTTGGTTTCAAACTTAATGATTTTGTTACTATTCCGCCAATTGTATTTAAATCGATAAACTCGGACATCTCATTTCCGTATCCTACTGTGCCGGATGCTAATAAGATTGGATTTCTAAATTTGAGAGGACCTACCTGGACAGATAAATCAACTTTGTTCATATTACCACGTCCCGTACATTAAACACCGGACCATCTTTGCAAACCAAAAGATATTTATCAGGATTTTTTGTAGATTCAATCGGGCAGCCCTGGCATATTCCAAATCCGCAAGCCATCGCACATTCTGTTGAGGCTTCACATTCAAAATTATTTTTGATGCAGAATTCTTTTAAGCTTCTTAACATTGCATTAGGACCGCAAGAAAATATTTTTATCTTACTTGACTTTAGCAGTTCCATATTCTCTTGAAGCAATCCAACAACATTTCCTTTGAAACCAAGAGAGCCGTCATCCGTTGCCATTGAAATATTTGTCATTCCATGTGTAATTACATCCTTAAAAGTTTTGCCGCCAATAAATGTAAAAATATTTTTTTTGTTTCCAAGACTTCTGATTAGAAAAGGAAAAGGTGCAGCGCCTAATCCTCCGGCGGCTATTATGGCAGTTTCATAATCATCTTCATAGTTAAATCCATTTCCCAATGGACCAAGCACATCAACAGTATCGCCGAAATGTTTGCTTGCTAAAATCTTTGTCCCCTCGCCGTAAATGTTGAACATCAAGTAGAAGAAATCTCCTTCAACATCGCAAACGCTAAAGGGACGGCGAAGCAATGGATAAATAGTTTCTGTAACTCGTACGTTCACAAACTGTCCCGGCTTTACCGAATGAGCTATTTCCGGGCAGTGAAGCTTTAGTAGAAATATCTGGTTGTCTAATTCTATTATCTTTTCAACCGGTGCGTCAACTATGAACAAGTCTTTTCCTATTGGATTTTATTAACACTATCGGACGATGTTTCTCTTTTGTAAGGCGAAGTCTAAGGCAGGAAGATTTTCTGCTCAATTTCTTTCAGTTACTTTTAAATGATTTTTACAAAACAAAATTAAATAAAGTTTCTATTATTTGCGAATCATAATATAATAAATTATTCCGGTCGCTTAGGTATTTTATTGGTTGATGAATATTGCCGGGCATTTCGATACTCTCCCGGTCGCTGAGTGATGAGGCTTTAGCCCAATCGTACCGAATCGACCGGGAGAACAAACTTTAATTTAAGCTTTCGTATCAGCTTTCAAAAGCGACCTTTCCCGGAAGGGCTCCTTTGTAAGAAGATTATTTTACTACTTCAATAGCAGAAGTTTTTTTGTTGCAGTAAAGCTGCCTGCGCGAAGCTGGTAGAAATATACTCCGCTTGCAAGTCCGGCGGAGCTTGCGTTAAAATTAATTGAATAGCTTCCTTGAGTTTTATATCCGTCTACAAGCGTCTTTACTACATTGCCGAGTATGTCGTAAACCTTCAGCGTTACATAATTGTTATTTGGAATTTGATAATTGATGATTGTTGTTGGATTGAAGGGATTGGGGTAGTTCTGACTAAGTGCATAGGTCTTGGGAACATCAGAGTTCTTATCTGCTTGGTGATTTTGTTTTGATGGTAATATATTGGCAGATATTCCATTTGTCTTTAACGCATTCTGTGCAGATAAAAGCTCCATTGGGTTTATAAGGTTCGATTGGCTTTGAATCTGACTTAGTAATGCCGATGCACTGCTTACATTGTTTTCATTGTATAGTGCAATATAAAAGTTATTAAGCATTGCCCTTGCAGCAAGAGAAGTGTTGGGATTTGATGCAATCAAACTATTGTTTACTGCTTTTGCAGAATCAATCTCATTGTCTTTCAAATAAAGATATGATAAAAGAAGTCTTTGGTCATTTGATGCCTTTGAAGGTAATGTTCTGAAGTAATTGATTATATCAGGTATTGTTGTACTATCGGCACAATCATATAATTCTACGTAAGCGCGCTGGTTGTCGG
>JAJYIL010000402.1 GCA_021790055.1 Bacteroidota bacterium | reverse complement strand
AGAAGATAATAGTTAATTGCGGAGGATTGAAACCGAGTTTCCTTGGACCGCCGGAAAGCTTTCATACTTCAGCAAATACAAAATTGGAAAGTGAAAAATAAAATTTGCTTTATCAGGTTTAATAAGACAGGCAAGTGTACTAGTCCTCCGGATGATTCTACCTATAAGAAACGAAGGGTAAGCTGATGAGAAAAGTTTTTTGCTCCTTTCATTTTTCTCTTGTCTCGTTTACTCTTTGTTTCGCCTGTCGAATAAAAATAGTAATTAAGGATTAATGCGTATGAAGCTCAAGTCTAGACAAAATAAAAATGCTAAATATTTTTTAATGGCTTTATTGTTGAGCATTCTCTTAAACTCGCAGGCATTTTCTCAAATAGCCAAAGATCAAACTAAATTTATAGGTAATGTTATCGGAACAAATATTCCATCGGACTTTTTGAAATATTGGAACCAGGTAACGCCGGAGAATGCCGGTAAATTGGGTGTAGCCGAGCCGGTAGAAGGGAAATATAATTGGAGTATGCTGGACAGCATCTACAATTTTGCACTCGAGCATAAAATTCTTTTTAAGTTTCACAATCTTGTTTGGGGAAAGCAGCAGCCGGCATGGTTTGATAAGCTTACTCCTAAACAGCAGAAGGAAAAAGTAATTGAATGGATTAAGCTGTGCGGCGAACGTTATCCAAAAGCTGCCTTTGTAGATGTTGTTAATGAGCCGATAAGAACACCGGAGGACATGAACTATCCTCCTTATTATAAGGCTATCGGTGGAAAGGGAAAGACCGGTTGGGATTGGGTTATCTGGTCTTACGAACAGGCGAGAAAATATTTTCCGCATTCAAAGCTGCTGTTAAATGAATATAATATTTTAAACGGAAGAAGACCGATTGATACTCTGATTCACATAGTAAATCTTTTAAAAGAAAGACACCTAATCGACGGCGTCGGAATACAAGGTCACTTCATGGAAGAAACCGATTCATCGGCAATCCATAAAAGACTTGATAAAATTGTGAAGCTCGGTCTGCCTATTTATGTTTCAGAATATGATGTGAATGAAGCTAATGATGTAAAGCAGCTGACGCTGATAAAAGAGCAGTTCCCGATTTTCTGGGATTGCCCTGCAGTTAAAGGTATTACCTTCTGGGGATACATTCAGGGAATCATTTGGAGAACCGACGCATATCTCGTACGCAAAGATGGAAGTGAAAGACCGGCATTGAAATGGATAGAACGCTATGTAAGGACGCATCATGAATGATGGGCTTATAAATCAGATAGGAATATGCATCGAACGCGGGAAGGTAAACAAAGCCTCGCCATATCCCGGAGATATGGTCGGAGAAGATGGCTCTGATGAATTAACACGGAAGGCGTTAAGTGATGGGATAGGACCTGATTTAATTCTACAAGCGTGCAACAGCGGCATGCAGCGTATAGGAGAAAGATTCAGCCGGAACGAAGTGTTTGTCCCGGAGCTTCTCATGGCTGCCAAATCGATGAATGCGGTGATGGCTCATCTCAAGCCGTATTTTCAAACAGGAACCGTTAAGGCGAAAGGAAAGTTCGTTATCGGTACTGTTGCTGGAGATTTGCACGATATAGGAAAAAATCTTGTATCTATGGTTGTTGAAGGCAACGGTTGGGAAGTAATTGATTTAGGCGTCGATGTCAAGATGTCGAAATTTGTTGATGCAGTGAAGGCAAACCCCGGATGCATTGTCGGTTTAAGTGCACTGCTAACAACAACAATGACCAATATGTCAAAGACAGTTCAAGAAATTAAGGCTCAATTCCCTGATACTGTAGTAATTGTCGGTGGAGCCCCGTTAACCTCAATCACTGCAGAGCGAATGAAAGCAGACGGCTACGCTCCCGATCCTCAAGGCGCAGTGGCGTTCCTCAACAAAGTAAGCATGAGTTGGAAAAATGAAATCATTGCTTGACGAGTTGAAGAGTGGAAGAACGCTTGTATCGGACGGCGCATGGGGCACGTTCCTTCATAAGCTTGGATTGCAGCCGGGTGAATGTCCCGAGTTGTGGAATGTAACTCATCGCGCGGAAGTTTTTTCCATAGCTAAAAGTTATATCGATGCCGGCGCGGATATGATACTTACAAACAGCTTCGGCGGAAGCCCGTATAAGCTTGAACATTTCGGATTGAAGGATAGAGCGATCGAATTGAACAAAGCCGCCGCAGAAATTTCACGCGACGCTGCCGGCGATGATCACTTTGTCCTTGGCTCTATCGGACCAACGGGCGCTTTGTTAATTATGGGGCAAATTTCTGAACAGGAGCTTCATGATGGCTTTTCCATTCAGGCTGAGGCATTAAGGCAAGGCGGAGTTAATGCAATTTGTGTAGAGACAATGTCGGCGATTGATGAAGCGAGCATAGCAGTTAAAGCGGCTAAAGAATCAACCGGGCTGGATGTTGTTTGTACATTCACGTTTGAAAAGACAATATTAGGGGAATATAAAACAATGATGGGAGTCTCTCCGACAGAAATGGTAAAGGCAGTTAAAGAAGCAGGCGCTTCAATTATCGGCTCAAATTGCGGCAACGGTTTTGAGCAGATGATTGAGATAGTCCGCGAAATGCGGAGCATAGATCCGACAACTCCAATCCTAATTCATGCAAATGCAGGGAAGCCTAATTATGTCGAAGGAAAAACAGTTTTCCCGGATACACCGGTTAAGATGGCTGCCGTAACACCCGAGTTAATTAGGGCGGGCGCTAATATTATCGGAGGCTGCTGCGGAACTACTCCAGAACATATTAAGGCAATAGTAAATGCAATCCGGGTTGGTTAATGAGCAATTCAGATCAATTAATCTATAAAGAGCAAGATGCTTGCGAAGTAAAGATAAACTTTGAAAAGCTTGTAATAGATAAAAATGAAATCGGGATTTCGCTCGGATATTCAGCCGGGAAGACCCCCTCCTACTTTATGAATATGATTGACGAGGTTGTGGAAAAACTCTCGTTATACTGTAAACCGCGAGGTGGATATAAAATTTTCAATATAGATTCTCCGCGAATAAAACCAGATGGGATTTATATTAATAATACCTTTTATAAAATGGACAAGATTATTACCGGTCAGATTAAAAAGTCGGAAAAGGTTGCAGTGTTTGTATGTACAATCGGCTCGGCAATGGAGCTTTGGTCTAAGGAATTGTTCAGCCAGGGCAACCCGATGCTTGGCTACATTGTAGATACAGTGGCTTCGGCAGCAATTGAGAGCACGGCAGATTATCTTCATAATATAATAGGCAACGTAATGCTGAATGAAGAATTAAAAATAACAAACCGGTACAGCCCCGGTTACTGCAACTGGTCTGTAACGGATCAGCATTTACTTTTTTCTTTACTCCCGGAAAACTTTTGCGGCATTTCGTTGTCGGAATCTGCTTTGATGCTGCCGATAAAATCAATCAGCGGGGTTATTGGAATCGGAAGGAACGTAAAAAAGATGAAATATATTTGCGACAAATGTGGTGTCCAGGATTGTACGTACCGTCCTTACTTCCTTGCGATGAATAAGCGGCGCCATTTTAAAATAAAAGTTTAATTGAATTACTAAGGATAATCAATATGACAGATAAACAGTGGGATACCCTCTTAAAGGTTTTAGCAGGTGATTTAGTTGAGCCCTTCCCGGTTGGATTTATAATCGACAGCCCCTGGCTGCCGAATTGGTATGGAGTTAAGATTATAGATTATTTCTCCAGTGAAGATTTATGGTTGAAGGCTAATCTAAAGGCTATTAATGATTTTTCCGAAGTAATGTTTTTTCCCGGCTTTTGGTCTGAGTTCGGAATGTGTACAGAACCCTCCGCCT
>JAJYIL010000401.1 GCA_021790055.1 Bacteroidota bacterium | reverse complement strand
AAGGTGAATTTTTTCCCGGCGTAAACATCCATCCCCCAATAAAGAATTACTGCAACAATAGATATTGTAGCGGCGGCAATTGAAACGAGAAGCGGTGTTTGCCAGTAGTCATAAAATGCGTTCCTCCGCGTCGGCGAATTCAGGGCGGCAAACGAACCGAGGCCGGCAAGAGTAAGATTTAATCCTAAGGCAAATGATAGCACTTTGCCTTTAAACCATCTGCCGATGATTGTTGTAACGGCAACTATTAAAGATTCAGCTCCAAGCCCGAATATCAACCTGCCCGCAGCCATTACCTCCAGTGTAACGCTTGAGACTGTAATTGCAGCTCCCAGCAAACAAAGCAACCCGAATATAAATGTTGATATTCTTGTGCCGATTTTATCGATAATAATTCCACCGATTAAAACCATAAACACATTCGGAATGCTGTAAATAGCATTCAGAAGCTCGGTATTCGAATCCGAAAAATGAAGCTGCTTTGCCAGGAGGTCTGCCAGGGGACTGATGCCGACATAAACATAATAATTTCCAAACATCGCCAGGCTTACAAGCAGCAGAATCATCCATCTAAAAGATTTGGTAGGTTCCGGTTTAATCGCAGAAGAAGTCAAATCCATTTTTCGTCCTCTTTCTAAAAAGCGGAGGTAAATGCAAATTGTACCTCCGCTTAATATTAATTTTGAGGAATATTTTTTAAAACATTAGTAAGAAGATTCCAGAATTTTTCGACTGTGCTGATCTGGACTCTTTCATCCGGCGAGTGTGCGCCGATAATTGTAGGACCGAAAGAAATCATGTCCATTTCCGGGTAACGCTCATTTATAATGCCGCATTCCAAACCAGCATGAATTGCTTTTACTTCCGGTATAGTTCCGTATAAATCCGAATAGACATTTTTCAAAGTTCCGAGAACCGGTGATTTAACATTCGGGTTCCAACCCGGATATCCGTCTGCTTGTTTCACTTCTGCTTTAGCAAGCTTGAATAATGCTGAGATTGAATTTGAAATATCGCTTTTTTCAGATTTTACAGAACTCCGCTGGCTAAGAATAACATCTACTGTTTTCCCTTTTGTCGAAACAACCGCAAGATTAGACGATGTTTCAACCAGATCGTCAATATCCGCACTCATTTTAATAACGCCGTTCTGAACAGAGTAAAGAGAGTTTATTAAATTTGTTGCTGTAGACTTATCAAACACTTTTGCACGTGATTTAATTTCCACAGCAGACACAGTTAGATTCGGTTCTACAGACTCAAATTCAAACTTAACCGTCTTATAATATTCTTCAACATAAGCTAGGATTTCGGTTGTTTGCTTATTTGAAGTTCTTATTACCGCAAAGCATTCCCGCGGAATAGCATTATGCTTGCTTCCGCCGTTGATGTTAACTAGACGGATTCCGAAATTGTAATTTAATTCGTGTAGAAGTCTTGCCATAATTTTGATAGCATTTCCTCTCCCGGCATTTATATCCAAACCGGAATGACCACCTTTCAATCCAACCACTTTCATTTCAAGCGCGGTCGTATTTGAAGGCGCATCAGCAGGATTGAATTTAAATTTAACGTAAGTGCTTTGTCCACCAGCGCATCCTATGTAAAGCGCTCCGTCTTCCTCAGAATCCAAGTTAAGAAGAATTTTAGCGTTCAGCCATCCAGGCTTTAAGGCTTGAGCTCCAAACAAGCCGGTTTCTTCATCAAGAGTAAAAAGAACCTCCAGAGGACCATGTTCGACTTCTTTAGATTCAAGTACTGCGAGCGCAGCAGCAACGCCGATACCATTGTCGGAACCTAACGTCGTTCCCTTAGCTTTAACCCAATCTCCGTCAACATAAAGCGAGATCGGATCCTTATCCCAATCATGCCGGACGTCGTTGTTCTTTTCCGCAACCATATCAAGGTGACCTTGAAGAACAACCGGCGTCAAATTTTCCATTCCTGGTGTAGCCGGCTTTCTAATAAGAACATTTCCGAATTCATCTTTTAATGTTTCAAAATTGTTCCTCTTTCCTACCGACATAACGTAACCTGTAATTCTCTCCTCCTTTCGTGAAGGTCTTGGATATTTACAGATTTCTTCGAAGTGATTCCACACCGCTTCGGGTTTCAAGTAACCTAAAATGTTTCCCATAACTTATTCCTTCAACTTATTTTTTGATAAGCTGCTTTTCTTAAGCTAATTATAGTTTATCTTCTTTAC
This sequence comes from Bacteroidota bacterium, assembly GCA_021790055.1. Taxonomy (GTDB): domain Bacteria; phylum Bacteroidota; class Ignavibacteria; order Ignavibacteriales; family Ignavibacteriaceae; genus FEN-1297. The sequence continues at coordinate 1,666 of JAJYIL010000401.1, read as the reverse complement.
TTATTGCAACTTTATATAATAGAAATGAGAGAAGTCCGAAAAAGATTAAACCGAGAATATCGCCCCAGCCACCTAAAGAATCTGCAAAGGTGGCTGCAGTTGCATTCGAGAAAATATGCAGCACAGTCTGACGAACTGTTTCAATGAACGAAATCGGATTACCGGCTGAATCATGACCAACCGTCCATCCTATTAATATTGCAACTATAATTCCGGTTATGGTTCCGCCGGCAATTAATCCCGAACTGAAAAGTGCACCGGGACCAATATCGGATTCTTTGGATTTCTTTCTTCTATCGACAAGCCACTTAATAACTCCGCCGGCATAGATAGTAGTTGTTGTAGACAAAGGTAAATAAGCGCCGACTGCAAATGCCAGCGATGAAACGCCTGCCAATTCCATTACAAGCGAAAGTCCCATACCGATTATTACCAGCGCCCAGGGAAGATTCTGACTTAACAATCCTTTAATAACAGTAGCCATTAGAATTGCCTGCGGAGCCGGTAATGGGTCGGGGTGCTGCGGAGTTATTTGACCAACACCAACAGTACGTTCAAGTAAAAGAAGAGTGAATCCAACTGCAACCACAGAAACCAGTACTCCGATAATTAATCCAATTTGTTGCTTTACCGGAGTTGCGCCTACCAAAAATCCTGTCTTCAAATCTTGAGAAGTTGAACCGGCGTTCGCAACTGCAATGCAAACGATAGAACCAACTACAAGGGCTAACGGCTCATAAAAGTTGCCTGTCCAACCGATGCCGACAAATATCAACGAAGTTGCCATTAGAGTTGCAATGGTCATTCCTGAAACAGGATTAGATGATGAGCCTATTAAGCCGACTATCCTTGAGGATACCGTAACAAAAAAGAATCCGAATATTACAATCATTACTGAAGAAAGAAAATTGGTTGGAATATTCGGAATCAAAGCCATAAAAACAACCAGTACTAAACTGCCGCCAAGAACAATTGATAAAGGAATATCTTTTGAAGTTCTTTCTTTTTCTTCAACAACGCTGTTTTGTTTATTTGCTCTATTCGCTTTTATATCTTTGAATGAATCTTTAAAAGCGTTAATGATTGTCGGTATCGATTTTATTAATGTTATAAGACCGCCAAAGGTTACGGCACCGGCGCCAATGTATCTTATATAATTATCCCAAATTTGGTCGGGAGACATCTGGCTGATAAGCTTTGAGCCTGGAGGGAAGATTGTAGTTAATTTATCACCCAGAATGGTTATAAGCGGGATTAAAACTATCCACGAAAGAACACCTCCGGCAACCATGATCCCAGCTATTCGAGGACCTATTATATATCCGACACCCAAAAGTTCCGGTGTTATCTCTCCGTTTATAGTTCCGTTTGGCAAAGCAGATTTCCTTCCGAAAATAAACGTAGGTACATCTTTCCATAAACCGAAGATAGACATAAATAATTTGTATAGGAAAGCTATGCCCAAGCCGTAATAAACTTTTTTTGCGAGATTACCTCCCTTTTCTCCGGCAACAAGAACGTCAGCACAAGCAGTACCTTCGGGATATGGAAGCACGCCGTGCTCTTTAACTATCAGCGCTCTTCTTAAAGGAATCATAAAAAGTACGCCAAGAATACCGCCGGCAAGAGCGAGCACAAAAATCTGAAAATATTTAAAGTATGCCAT
>JAJYIL010000400.1 GCA_021790055.1 Bacteroidota bacterium | reverse complement strand
TCAGTGGGGCTCGGCTTTGGCTCTTGCCTGCAATTATTTCGGGCTTGGGTGCAAAGTGTTTATGGTCAAAAGTTCGTTTACGCAAAAACCATACCGAAAAACGGTGATGCGGCTGTATGGAGCGGAGATATCGCTTCAACATGGCAGGATATGGCTGGACAAATTCCCGCCGGATTAAATTATTCAATGTCGGGCTTGCCATATTGGACGTTCGATATCGGCGGTTTTGCTGTTCCGAATAAATTTATCAATGCAAAGGGAGAAGCTTTAAACGAATGGCGCGAGCTGTTAACACGCTGGTATGAGTTCGGTGCTTTCTGCCCGTTGTATCGTTCTCACGGTCAGTACCCTTACCGCGAAATATTTAACGTGGCTCCTGCCGGAAGCCCGGAATACAATGCGATGGTTAACGTAACTAAGCTTCGCTACAGGCTTATGCCGTATATCTATTCGCTCGCCGGCAAGGTTTACTTTGATGACTACACAATCATGCGTGCGCTGGTTATGGATTTTGAAAGCGATAAAAATGTAACGAACATTTCCAATGAATATATGTTTGGTCCATCATTGCTGGTCGCACCGGTTACAACTTATAAAGAACGAACTAAGAGTGTCTATCTTCCTGAGAGTTGCGGCTGGTTCGATTTTTATTCACAAAAATATTTCAATGGCGGACAAAGCATTACTGTTGATGCGCCGCTGAATGAGATTCCGCTTTTTATAAAAGAAGGCTCAATCATTCCGGTTGGTTCCGAGATCCAATACGCTGAAGAAAGCAAGGATAAAGATTTGAAGCTTTACATCTTCACAGGCAAGGATGCCACTTTCACTTTATATGAAGACGAAAATAATAATAACGATTACCAGCACGGCAAATATTCGATGATCAATTTCAATTACAATGAAAAGGATGGAAAGCTTACAATAGGAAAGAAGAATGGAGAATTTGCCGGAATGCTTAAGACACGTACTTTTGAAATTGTATCGATAAATAAAAATAAACCTTCCGGATTAAATCTTTCAGCAAAGCCGGAGAGGGTAGTCAAGTACAATGGTTCGCAAGAAACTATTACATTAAAATAATTTTTATGGAGGAACTTTTTTATGACAATATCTGCACTACAATCAAATGTAAAAAAAATCTTTTTTCAAATGATTATTCTTTCGCTGTTCTCTATTCTCATTTCCCCTGCGAGCTTTTTGAATGCATCACCTCAATCTAAAGAAAGAGTAAAAGAGAATTTTGATAATAACTGGAGATTTCATCTTGGCGATGTTAATAACGGACAAAACATTACTATAAACGACTCCCAATGGAGAGAGTTAAATCTTCCGCATGACTGGAGTATAGAAGGCAAGTTCAATAAAAATAACCCTGCAGGTGTAGGCGGCGGCGCATTGCCGGGTGGAATTGGATGGTACCGTAAAACTTTTACTCTGCCGGAATCTGATAAAGATAAACTTGTCTTCATAAATTTTGACGGAGTCTACCGGGATGGGCAGGTATGGATCAACGGGCATTATCTTGGTATCCGCCCATACGGTTATAGTTCATTCCAATATGAGTTAACTCCATATTTAAATTATGGCAGCAAGAAAAATATAATTGCAGTAAAGGTTGATAACTCCAAACAGCCGAACTCACGCTGGTATTCAGGTTCGGGTATTTACAGAAATGTATGGCTTGTAACCACAAATAAAGTTTACGTAGACCACTGGGGGACTTATATAACTACACCCGAAGTAACGAATGAATCGGCAAAAGTTTCTATTCAAATTATGGTGAGGAATGCAACCGGCAGTGATCGGAATGTGACTGTTAAGACTGCGGTGTTAAACAAAGATGGAGAAAGAGTAGCTGAAGTTGAAACTCCTGCTTCAATATTAAAAGATTCTGTTACCGAAGTTAGCCAGGAAGTTTCGGTTAAGAATCCTGAGTTGTGGTCGATTGAAAATCCGAGCTTATATAAAGCGGTTACAACAATCGAAAGTGATAAAAAAATTAGTGATGATTACAGCACTACTTTTGGAATAAGGACATTTAGATTTGACGCCGACAAAGGATTTTTCTTAAACGGCAAGCATGTAAAAATCTGGGGAGTTTGCGACCATCATGACCTCGGCTGCCTGGGTGCAGCTGTAAACTATCGTGCTATCCAGCGCCAGCTTGAATTGCTGAAGGAGATGGGCTGCAACGGAATACGTACTTCGCACAATCCTCCCGATCCCGAGCTGCTGGAGTTATGCGATAAAATGGGCTTTGTTGTAATGGATGAAGCATTTGATATGTGGAAGATGCCCAAAACAAAATACGATTATCATTTGGATTGGGACAAGTGGCATAAGAAAGACCTTGAAGATATGGTATTGAGAGACCGGAACCATCCAAGTATAATCCTTTGGAGTATTGGAAATGAAATACCGGAACAGGGAGATCCAAGCGGAACAACAATAGCAAGAGAGTTGGCAGGAATTATAAGAAGTCTTGATAAGACCCGTCCGATAACTTCCAACTGTAATCATCCCGGTCCAAACAATTATATTATTAATTCAGGCGCCTTAGACGTAATCGGGTATAGCTATCACCAGGAAGATTATAAGACTTTTCAAAAGAGTTATCCGGGTCAGAAGTTAATAGGATCGGAAACCACCTCGGCTTTGGAAACACGGGGGCATTACGATTTACCATCAGACAGCATCCGTGTATGGCCAAACAGATGGGATAGACCGTTTAAAGATGGGAATCCCGATAACACAGTTTCTGCCTTTGATAATTGCAGAGTTCCCTGGGGCGAGACTCATGAAGAAGCATTACGAACTGTTATGGATGACGATTTTGTTTCCGGTATGTTTATCTGGACGGGCTTTGATTATCTTGGTGAACCGACTCCGTACTGGTGGCCCTCACGCAGCTCATATTTCGGTATTATAGACCTTGCAGGATTTCCGAAAGATGCTTATTACCTCTACCAGAGCGAATGGACAAACAAGCCGGTACTTCACATTTTCCCTGCATGGAATCCGCAAGTCTGGACAACTATAAAAAACGGTAAGCCCAATTGGAAACAAGGAGATTCAGTTGATGTTTGGGCTTACACTAACTGTGACAAAGTCGAATTGTTCCTTAATGGAAAATCTATCGGAACAGAAGAGAAGAACGGCAGCAAATTACATTTAATGTGGCGGCTGCCATATGAACCCGGAACTCTTAAAGCAGTTGGTTATAAAGACGGCAAAGAGATTTTGACAAGCTTTGATAGAACTGCAGGAACGCCTGCTAAAATATCTGTAGAACCTGATAGAAAAACAATTCATGCCGACGGCAGAGATCTTTCTTTTGTAACAGTAAAAGTTTTGGATAAGGATGGTACAATGGTCCCTTATGCTGATAACTTAGTCAATTTTAAAATTAGCGGTGATGGAAAGATTGCTGGAGTCGACAATGGTTCTGAAACCGACCATGAACCATTCAAAGCCAATTACAGAAAAGCGTTCAATGGTATGTGCCTGGTTGTAATTCAATCAAACGGCAAGAAAGGTAAAATTACTTTGGAAGCAACTTCGAAAGGATTAAAGAGTGCTTCAACAGTAATTGATGCAAAGTGATGATATTAATAACTCATTCCTTGGAGTGATGGAATAATGGAGTGGAATAAATTCGTCTATTCCATTATTCCATAGGGTTGAGTAATATTAACTGTAAATAAAGTGAAACGTGTACTGACAAGATTATGATTAAACTGCGTTCGGATTCATTAAGAAGATACACTGTTATTTTACTTGCATTAGTTATATCGATTGCTGAACTAGTACTTGCACAGGATACTACCAATATTGTTGTCAATATAGCAGATACCGGTCGGACGTTTGACGGAGTAGG
>JAJYIL010000399.1 GCA_021790055.1 Bacteroidota bacterium | reverse complement strand
CTTATGAATTAATATTTATAGAAGAGCTGTGGGAAAATTAGGTAATTCTTAAATAAGAAGGACAGAGATATCCAGGTATTTTTTTTGAGAAAAATATTTTGGCAGAAATCTTAAATGATTTGGATATGATTTACTTAGAATATTAAATGAGCAGTAATTATAAAAATTATGGAAGACAGTAAATGAATCCGATATTAGGAAAATTTCATTCTCGTCGCTTAAAACAGCAAGATAATATTTATCCGATTCAATAAATGAATGGCTTTCCAATTTGTAATTCATTTCAGCTTCCTTGGAACAAACTTCATTTGTTGATGCTAAAAAGAGCGCGATGAAAACAAGAACAAGATATTTAGTATTATTTAATCTCATTTCATACAAAAATAAGAAAGTTCCGGCGTTGATTGTAAAGTCTCTATCACACAATCACTCTAAAGAAATCCCTTGAAATAATCAAACAAGTTAATTAATCAACCGCTACGATATTCTATTTCTAATATCGCCTCGATTACTATTTTCCCTTGAATCCTTTACCGCAGCAATACATCAGATGTTTACATTAAATAAATTTTGGAGAAAATAAAATGCTGAGGACAAATCTTACACACATTCTTTCCGAGAAGGAACATTCTGAATTACTTGACAACAATGAAAACGTAATGATCTGCTGCGGCAGAATGGGACCAATGTGCATTCCCGTTTACGCAGAGATGGAAGAGCTTGAAAAAGAGTACAAACACGTAAAGTTTGCAGACATGGAATTCGATCTGCCGGACGCAAAAGTTATTAGAGAACTTCCCGAATGCAGAAACTTTTTCGGTATTCCATTCGTTATCTATTATAAAAATGGAAAGGTCGTTAAAGCTACAAGCAGTATTCAATCGAGAGAACAAATTACTAGTAACTTAGACACCTATTTAAATCATCATGAATAATCATTTTGATGTAATAATTATTGGCGCGGGAGCCGCAGGATTAACAGCCGGGATTTATCTTTCCCGCGCTAAAATTAATACCTTAATTTTAAACGAAGGAACTGCCGGTGGTCAGATGGTTCTCACTCACCAGATCGCTAATTACCCCGGTATAGAATCAATAAGCGGATATGAGCTTGCATCCAACATGAAAAGGCAAGCGCAAAATTTTGGCTGCACAATCAGAGCTAATGTTAAAATAACTTCATTCGATCTTCAAGGCGAAACAAAAAAAGTGGTAGTTAACAATAAGGAGGAATACACTTCTCATGCAGTAATAATAGCAACCGGGGGAAGACCACGGCCTGCCGGCGTTCCCGGCGAAGATGAATATAAAGGTAAAGGAATTTCTTACTGCGCAACTTGCGACGGCGATTTTTTCCAGGATAAAGAAATTGTTGTTCTTGGCGGCGGCAACTCTGCTCTGGAAGAAGCAGTTTCTCTTACGAAGTATGCAGCTAAAGTTACTATTATCCATCAGTTCGATAACTTCCAGGCATTTGAGCATTATGTATCCGAAGCAAAGAAAAATCCGAAGATAAGCTTTATAATGGAATCTAAGATAGTCGAGTTCATAGGAAATGAAAAACTTACAAGGATAAAAATACAAAATCAAAAAGACCTTAATACTTCTGAAATTAATATTGACGGTGTTTTTATCTTTATCGGTTATGTACCTAATTCGGAAAGATTCGAAGGCATAATCGAGCTTAATGAGAACAAGGAAATAATCGTCGATAAGAATATGAACACCAGCCTTCCCGGCGTTTTTGCCGCCGGTGATAACATCGCTAAAAGATACCGCCAGGTAACTACCGCAGTTGCAGACGGCACCATTGCCGCATTAAGCGCTGCAGAGTTTGTCAATAATATTAAAAAGAACATTAATATTGAAGAATCAATATAGAAAGGGAAATTATGGACGGGAAACAATTCAAAGCTGCATTCGCCACAAGCGACGGAATAAAAATCAGCAAGCACTTCGGTCGAGCAGAATTTTTTGAGGTAATTGAAATTATTGACGGCAATATTGTCTCGAGAGAAAGAAGAGCCAATACAGGTGCTCATCATAACCATGTACATGAACACGACAGTATGCACCACCAGATGAGCCATGAACATGAAGAACGGCATAATAAAATGGCTGAAGTTATAAATGACTGCAGCTACGTAGTTGCCGGCGGAATGGGACACCCTATTTATAACGCATTAACTGGATTAGGAAAAAAAGTATACGTTACTTCCTTAAATAATATTGAAGATGCCTTGACTGAACTTCAAAACGGCACTATAGTTAATCATACCGAAAAACTCCACTAATTTCTTTTCGCGCATTTGCTGCTAAATCTAATGCAGCAAATGCGTGAAAAAAATATTTCAGAACATATTACAAATTGTGATATGTAATCCAAAGAACATTTCTTAAAGCAATTATTTTAGTTTCCAAATTTCTATAAGGAGGTTTATGAAATATGCAGTAAGGACTATAATAGTAATTGCAGTTTTAATAATTGCATTTGTTCTATTCCTGGAATCAGGAATTTATAATATCAGCGCAATGGTTCCGCACAATAAATTAACATTGTGGGTTATAAGTACGCTAAAGAATAACTCAATCGAACATAGGATTAAGGGCATTACAGTACCGGGAAATTTAAATGATTCAACTTTAGTCAAGCTCGGCTTCTCACATTATAATGTAATGTGTGTAGGTTGTCATGGTGCACCTGGAATTCCAAGTAATGAAATAGGAAAAGGACTTTACCCTCATCCTCCTAATCTTGCTCATTCGGCAAAAGAAATGCCGCCGTCGGAACTATTCTGGATTACCAAAAATGGAATTAAAATGACGGGAATGCCTGCTTTCGGCAAGACACATAGCGATAACAAAATCTGGGCAATTGTGGCATTTATTGAAAAGCTTCCTACGATGACAAAGGAACAATATAGCGAACTGCAAAAGGTAAATAAAGCCGAAGTTGTTGAATAAGGAAATAGTTTTTGGGAAATGACTCGTATTAAAAGAGTAAAACCGAATTTCCCTCTTACAGTCGCAGGTATTTTAATTTTAATTGTATTTAGTGTTTGGCTGCTTAAATCCGTTTTTTCAAATCAAAATTATATTAACGATGTTTTGAATAACAGCGCAGCAATTATTAGCTGCGGCATATTAGTCTTTAGGGAAGGTCTCGAAGCAATCTTAGTTCTTTCCGCGATAACCGCAACAGTTACAAGAAGGCAATCCGGTTACGGAAATGGAATTGCCGTAGGCGCATTTGCAGGAATGCTTGCAACAATTTCGACCTGGTTTATAGTTGTCGCAATCCTGTCGGATATAAATTTGCCTGAACTTGACATTCAAGCATCAACAGGAATACTTGCTATTTTAGTTTTATTGGTAGTGATGAATTGGTTCTTCCATAAGTTTTACTGGACTGGATGGATTTCCCACCACACAAACCGGGGAAGGCATGTAATAGAATCTCATAGCAGCGACTCTTTCCGTTTGTTCCGTGGCTTTATGCTTCTTGGATTTACAGCAATTTACCGCGAAGGTTTTGAAGTCGTTTTGTTTCTTCAACAGCTTAGGCTTAGGGACGGAGGCAATGTCGTCCTGGCAGGGGCTGCCGTAGGAGTAATTCTTACTTCAATTGTCGCCATACTAACATTTGTTTTACACCGTCACCTTCCTTATAAAAGGATGCTCATTCTAACCGACATATTACTCGGTATCGTTCTGCTCGTTATGGTGGGTGAGAGTGTACAGGAAATGCAGCAGGCAAACTGGTTACCTACAACTTCCATAGGAATTAATATCCCGGACTGGCTCGGTGTATGGTTTTCTGTTTTTCCAAACTTGCAGAGCTTTATTGCACAGGCAGTTGCTGCATTGCTTGTATTAGGCTCATACGGCTC
>JAJYIL010000398.1 GCA_021790055.1 Bacteroidota bacterium | reverse complement strand
TTAGGATGTCGTGAGGCTGCCAGTCTTTTGGTCCGTAATATGCATCGACAAAGTCGCCTTCAAGCTGTCCAATCCTTAAAACGAGCTTAACATAATTTTCGGCTATGTTATCCATTTTAGTATCCAGTTCACTTTTGTTTTGATTATTCTTTTTGCCGCAGGAAGAAAATAAAATAAGCGACAGAAAGAATATAAAAATTTTTTTAACGGTCATCCAATTCTCAAATTATTCTTGAATCAAAGTTACTATTAATTCAAATAATGATTTAGTTTTATTTCAATTTAAAAATCTTATAACTCATCGCAGGAATTGAAATCACTAATTCATTATTCTCTATTGGTCTTGTCTCCGAATTTAAAAAATCTTTCGCTGAAGTAAGATTATAAACCGGCGGCAATTTTATTTTTAATGTTTCCGGTTTACTGCCTTTATTCAGTGCAACTAATATTCTCTCATTCAAATCCGAGCGCATGTAGACGTACAAGTTTGTATCGGCAATAATGGTTTCAAAATCGCCATACCTGAGTGCAGAATTGTTATCTCTAATCTTAATAATCTTACTTACGTCCGAAAGAGTTTCTTTTTCCGGTGTGGTAAGCCGGCTGCCGAAGCGCATCATGCGACGGTTATCCGGATCTGCAGCGCCTGTCATTCCTATTTCATCTCCGTAATCGATTACCGGAATACCGGGAATAGTTAGGAGGTAGCTAAGATACAATTTTAATTTCTTGTAGCTTGATTTATGATTAACTTCCGGCGGATTTGTCCAGCCAATTTCAGCGGCATCGCTTGCATCAAGAGAAATATCACCATCGGCATAAGCCATAAACCTAACTTTATCGTGGCTGTCCATTATGTTGCCCATCAAATTATTTACGCCGAAGGTTGCAAAAGATTTGTGGAGTTCATTATCAAGATTAATGAAAGACGCATCAGGACGGATGAATGTTGGAATAGCAACATCATAAAGATTAAAATTGAACTGCGCATTAAGCTGCCCGTTATTTACATACGAACTGACAAGCTGGTAGCTTCCGAACGTCTCACCAATCTGAAACAAATTTTTCTTATCGGGAATTTCAATTTCTTTTTTTATTTTTCTTGTAAGAAGCCGCCAGAAGACGTTCGGGATATGTTTTACAGCATCATGGCGGAATCCGTCTGCATCCGTCTGCTTCAACCACCAGATAGCATTGTCTGTCATTGCATCGCGTGCTGCAATTGAACCTTGATAATTAAATGTGGGCAGATAAGGCTCAAACCAGGTTGTAAGTCTGTACTCATCCCACAATTGCAAATTTTTTCTTCCGTCAGGTAAGTCAAGAACTCCAAACCAATCTCGGTTTTTTTTGTAAAGTGGATTTTGAATAAAGACGTGGTGCGCCACATAGTCAAGTAAAATTTTAAGTCCGTGTTTATGTGCATCCGAAACTAATTTCTTCAAGAGCGTCATCGTTCCAAAATGTTCTTCAACTTTAGATGAATGAAGGGGCCAGTAGCCATGGTAGCCGGTAAAATAACGATACGGCGGAACGACATCTTTGTAAGCGCTGTCGGGATTATCAACCACCGGTGAAATCCACAAAGTGTTTACACCGAGAGAATCGAAGTAGCCGGAATTTATTTTATCTATTATTCCCTGTAAGTCTCCGCCCTGGTAATTAGCTTTGAAGGAAAGACCTTTTTGAATAACAGGTTTGTCATTGCTCTTGTCGCTGTCATAAAACCTGTCGATCATTATAGAGTAAATGATTTGATCATGGAAAGAAATATTCTTTTCATTCCCGGCTGGCACACCTTTATTGAAGTCGACTGTTTGAATATTTGTTGACTGACCATCTTGAGTGACTGCCAGTCTTATAACAATATCTTTCTTTAATTGTTTACCTGAAACCAGAACATCAATAGAATCGCCGTGAATTATTATTTTATTATCCGGTATTCTATTGTTGTCTAATAATGGAATAAGATTAGAATAGTTGATAGGAGAAGATTGATTTTCTTTTTCATAAAAGAATGAAATTTTCATCCCATCCTTGGCGGCAGTTTTTCCGAGAATATGCAAATAACATTTACCGGTGTGTCTGGGTTTTACAGAGATTACTGAATTAAAACCACCCATTCCATTCGGCGTCTTTACGGGATTAGCCGGATCAAGAATTTCTTTTCCATCAACATAAAATTTATACTCGTATCGTCCCGGCTCAACAGGTATCGAAATTTTATAAGCACCGTTCTCATCTTTCATTTTTAAATCGGATCTATTCCATCCGTTGAAGCTTCCGAAAAGAAAAACCGACTCCGGCTTCTCCAACGGCTTGTACACGAACTCCAACTTTTGAGGTACTTCAGATATTACCGTTATGGAAAAACTTTTTTCGGAAAAGGAAAAATCCAACAGATCCATTCCTTCAAATTCTTTTGAAGAAGTTAATACAACAATTCCGGAAGCAGGGTTATAGACAGCGTTTATGTTCTTATCCGGATAAAATTTTACTTTGTAATTGTTAGCGTAAAAAAGATCGCCAATGTGAATTGAGTCCGGTACACCGGCAGTTAAGTGCACCGGCTGAATAAGATCCGATATTGTCTGGGCAGGTAAATTCGATATAGTGGAAAAAGAAAAAAGTGATATCTGGATAATAAGAATCGATAGAAATTTTTTCATCCCTTTAGCTCCATATTAAGTTAAATCTAAAAATAAATTGTTTATTAATTTTGATCATCCACAAGATCGCCGTTTTTGCTTACAAGCAGCCCGGAAGCTTCTCTTTCGCGCTCTCCGATTTGCTGACGCCACATTGCATAATACAATCCTTTAAGCTCAAGCAATTCAAGGTGCGTGCCTGATTCAACAATACTGCCGCGCTCTAGTACGTAAATTTTATCTGCGTGTAAAATTGTTGAAAGCCTGTGAGCAATCATAATTGTTAAGAGATCATTTCTTCTGGAAATCTCACGTATAGTTGAACTGATTTCCTCTTCAGTAAGAGAATCAAGCGCAGAGGTTGCTTCGTCGAAGACTAAAATATTTGGTCTTCGAAGCAAAGCACGTGCTATTGAAAGCCGCTGCTTTTCGCCGCCGGAAACTTTTACGCCGCTTTCACCAATCAATGTGTTGATGCCTTTATCAGCCCTTGCAAGCAGGTTCTGACATGCAGATTGCTCAAGCACTTCAAGACACTCATCTTCGGTGGCAGCCGGGTTAACGAACATAAGATTTTCTTTTATAGAACCCGAAAACAATTGAGTATCCTGAGTAACAAATCCTATCTTTTCTCTAAGCTCATCAAAATCTATCCGGTCTGATGAAATGTCGTTGTACAAAATTCTTCCGGATTTAGGCGCGTACAAGCCAACAAGCAGTTTTACCAGCGTAGTCTTACCTGCGCCGGATGGACCTACGAAAGCGATAGTCTCTCCAACCTTTGTTTTAAAAGATATATCTTTAAGAGCATGAGTAGTTGCCGATTGATGTTTAAAGCTTACATCGTCAAATTCAAGAGTTTGAAATTCACCGATCTCAACCGGGTGTTCAGGCTTCGGTTCCTGCGGCTGCTTCAGCAGCTTATCAAAGTTGTCCAGCGAGACTTCAGCTTCGCGGTAAGTATTGATAATATCTCCGAGTGCCTGCAGCGGACCGAAAATAAAAAATGAATACAGGAACAGTGAAAAGAATTCGCCGACAGTAATTGCGCGGATGAAAATCAAATAAAGCATAATAAATATTATACTTGTGCGGAGAAAGTTTACGCATGTTCCCTGGATAAAGCTTAGGCTGCGGATGTACTTTACCTTCTTTAATTCCAGCACCAGGATTTTGTCTGTTACCGAATTTAATCTCTCAATTTCTTGTTTGCCTAATCCTAAGCTTTTAACAAGCTCGATA
>JAJYIL010000397.1 GCA_021790055.1 Bacteroidota bacterium | reverse complement strand
CCCTTTTTCTCTTTCTGATTCATCAAGTTCTAAGAGTTCCCCACATTTTGTACATTGAATTCTCTCGGGATACAAATTGACTTCAGAATTATTTCCAATTCCCTCTTCGACTTCAATGTTTAGTCCACAGCTTACACAAAATTTATTTTCGATTGGGCTTTTCTCACCGCATGCAGGGCATAGTTTATATTTTTCTTTATCGGAAAATACTTCAGCTGTAGCCGAATCAGAATTTGTTGAAGGTAAAATTATTTTTTTTTCAATATTTTTTCTTGTGTCATTAGTTTCTTCATTGTCTTTTGGTTTAGAAACTATTCGCGGATTTACAAATTGAAGAGTGGGCAAAATATCCCATGATGGAAAACTTACACCACTGTTTTTTATATTATCACTATTATTAGGCATAATTAAACTCCTTATATTTATATTAAGTTTCTTGCTGTATCTTGAGAAACACTTGAGAAATCTTGAGGCGTTATTGTCTTTAATAGAAGCCTAACCTTTTCTGCTTTACTGTCTTCTGTGGAAATTTCTTTTTGATAATCAACAGTTTCTGCTAAACAGCCTCTTAGCACTTCTTTAGCTTTCTTTTTTCTTTCTTCAAGTTTTATTCTAACTTGTTCCTTTTTCTTGTTAACATTGTTTATACTATTCCATATCATTACACCACCAATTCCAAAGCCCAATAATCCTATTATAAAAGAAGTTAAAATAAGGACAAGCCCCACTAATCCAATTAAAGAACCAATCAATACTGTACTTAACGGAAATTCAACTTTCTTTAGTTCTTTCTCTATCTCAGATTTATAAAAACTTTCTTGTTTTAAGATTTGTTCTTTTTCATCACTCCCATTTTTTGTAGTCGAAGCAAAACCATCTATTACAAGTTCAATAATTTGAGGATATCTTTTACGGCATTGTGCAGTGAATGTATCGTGAGCTTCAATTATCCAGGGTTGGCTAATTGATACAGCAAGTGATTGTGTCAATTTTGTAACACCTGCAGACTCCGGATCGAAAGCTGCATTAGTTAACATTTGGAGAAAGTCTACTTTCTCTTTATATATATTTTCTTCTGCATCCATTACTGATTGGGCAGAATCCTTATCACCATCTTTTTCGATTATAAGTTGGTTTAATCTAACCTTCTTTTGAAGTGGTAGTTCTTCGTCATCAAAATTGGTAACTAATTGATTAAGAATTTCATCCAATTTTACTTTCGTGGAACTTGAAAAGTCATAGCTCGAAGAGATAATAGAGTTAAAATGACCGTGAAGTATTTCATTAGTATTTACATCGCGAAGTGAACTTTCTAGTGTTACCCAATTTTTTGCATATTGTTTTAGCAAAGGATATTTATCACTATGTAGCGGCGGTCTAAATGCTTCGAAAAATTTAAGCCATTGTTTCTTTTGTTCATTAATAAAAGTATCGCCTTGTACAAGCTCATTGAGCCAACTTTTAACATATTTCATCATTAATGTCCTGGATGCCGGATGAAATACGCCGGTTGTAACCGCTTCTAGAACTGTAATAAATTCTCTATCAAGGTCGTGCGGGTTTTGATGAGTAAAATATCTTTCCAACCAGGTTAAGCTTGCTTCATTCCTTCCTACCCTCCTTGTAAGCAACATAAAAAATAATGTTGACTTGTAGTCGTCTCTTTTTAAGGACTCAGTTAATGCTTTGTCACAGGTTGATTTGTCATCCCTTATCCATGAGGCAAGAGCAACCAGAGCAGGTGCAAGCCAATATCCCGGCGCTTTGAGCATAACTTCTTCAGTTGTTGACTTTATAGTCTCGTTTCCAACTATACCAGAATCAACTCCCTGAAGTATTCCAGTTGCCATACGACGAATTTCTGAATAGTACCCGAACTTGAGTTGAAGCTCCTGTCGAAGGTTGCCTACCCTTGTTTCAGCAAGCTGAAGGTTCTTCAATTTCGCATCTGTCTCAACAAACTCTGCAAAAACTTTCATGAAATTTTGAAGTTCTATCTCCATTACTTCTTGTTTATTCGCGAGCACCTGCTGAACATCTGAAAGTGTTCCTATGTTGGAATTAACAGTGCTGATGTTTCCGTTTACTGTACTCAACGCATTATAGATGTTGGATAAATCAGCATAAGAGATTGCATAATCAGCCATATTTATTTTCCTTTTTATTTAAATTTTTATTGCAGAACCATCTTCTCTAATTACTATTACTTTATCAGTATATACTTCTACAAATGCATAAGCATTGTGAAGCGCAAGCGTTCTTGCCTTCTCATAGTCTGAAGGCATCGCTTCATTTAATTTAAAATGCTTGATAATTTGGGCAGCGCTTAAATCTAAGATGTGTACTTCATAGGATTCACCGAGAAAACATTTGCTTACGATTCCAATTGGCAGGCTTTTTAATTCTGCTGTACCAAATTCTTCATGAACTTGCTGCATCAATTTATTCCATCCTTGAACTTCAGTTAAAGATTTAGTATCAAGGGATGAAAATATCCTGACATATTTAGCAGAACGCTTTTTTAAAATATCCCTTTCGCTTCTAAAACCACTTTGTAATTGACTTCTTTGGTCAGAATTCAATTTTAGTTGGGCATCGTCAGTTTTGAAAATAATTTTTCCCATATTTTTCATTTAATGTTTATTTTGTCTTAATTAAATTCAATTGTTTCTTGCCTACCATAATTTTTCATAACCACAATGTATTCTTGAAAATGACTACAGGCATCGTTAACATTATTATCTTATTAGAAGATATCAGCAATATTTTTCTGATGATATTAAAATTTTTCCGTTTCCATTTTTATTTTCCTACTAAGCTTTTATTATAATTATTAGCCGCTACTGCAGCCCATATAATGCAAACCGGCCAGGTAATTATTAAGCCCAAACCTAATGTGAGTATACCAATTATTAGACTTACTACGAACATTACTACTGCACCAACTATTGTTGAGTAAAACATTCCAAGCGGTCCGAATAAAATTGTTAGGAGAATTGTAATGCCCATACTCTTTTCCGTTTTTACAATTACCACTTGTTTTTGATCCTGTGCTTCCATGATTTTTTCCTTTCGGTTTTATTAATGTTAATCTTAAAACTAAGTACAATAAATCCTTGCTGCTATAGATGACATCTTTCTGAAAAGATGTCATCTATAAAGTGAAACTGAACTTCTACTGCACTCTGCTAACCGCTTCGCTCCACGGTCCTTCACCGGCGGTGTTCACTGCACGCACACGGTAAAAGTAACGGACACCCTTCGCCACATCATCATCAACAAAGGTTGTCTTGGTTGTGTATTTAAAAAACTTCATCTCGGGTATTGTGTTTGTTTCTGCGGGGTTTACTCCCTGCGATTTCTGCCATTCATAGTTCTTCGCCACAGGGTCTACCTGCGTAGAGGCTATGAATCCGACACCATCAGTGTCATCGATTAATAAAACGGTTAATACGGTTTCCGGTCGCGGTTTTGCTTCGGCTATTTTGCGAAGTTTTATGTTATAGTCAATTAATTGTTCAGGCTTATCTGCATGGAAGCCCGTTGCAATCTTGATTATTTTGTCTGCCTCAGCACTCTTTTCTTTATAGATTTGCCGTGCAGCAGCCTGTGCCTTCGTCAGCGTAGTTTCAGCAGTGCTTACGTCGTTGTTTGCAGCTTCAAGTACGTCTATTATTGCCTGTATCGATTCGGCAGTGTAAGTCTGTCCGGTCCATTGAGCGGCGTAGGCTTGTATTCCCTTTTTTAAATCCTTAAATACATCAATTAGTTCTAATAGATATTTCATTATTCCTCCGAATAATTGTTTTATGGATATTTATAACGATTCTGAACTATCCCGCATTTGTGTGCGGGGAATCATAGTTTAATCTGCTTAATCTTAATAAAAAGCCC
>JAJYIL010000396.1 GCA_021790055.1 Bacteroidota bacterium | reverse complement strand
CTGCTAAGTAAGGCTCAAATATATTTCCAATAGTATTGTGTAATAACACTCCAAGCATTACAATAATTGCACTGAAAGCTGCAGCTTTACCTCCGGTAGAAAATAATCCGCCGATAGTTGAAGCAGAGCCGTGGTAAACATCCGGCACCCACATGTGAAATGGAAAGGCTGCAATCTTAAATGAAAATCCTATTAAGAATAAAAGCACGCCGGCATCAAATAATAAATTATGCTGAAGCAGAGGAAATTTAGAAGTAATAATATCTATTGAAGTTGACTGCGCAGTTCCGTAAATAAGTGCGATTCCATAAACGATAAATCCGGTTGCGAACGCACCAAGTAAAAAATATTTTAGTGAGGCTTCGTTAGCGGTTAATCTTTTTCTGTTAATTCCGGCTAAAGCATAAAAGCTTACGGACATTACTTCAAGACCGAGAAATATAACAAACAAATCTTTCGCGCCAGCCATCAGCATCATCCCGAGCACCGAGCATTGCAGCAGCAGATAATACTCGCCGTAATAAGTTCCATACTTTTTCAGATAATCAATTGAAAGAAGCGAAACTATTGCCGCACCGATAGTGAAAATAAAATCAAATACGTTTGCGTTCCCGCCAGTTGTCAGCATATTCTGGAAAACAACCGAGGTTGAATTAACATAAAAAAGCGCATGGAATCCCGAAGCTAAAAATACAATGATTGAAAACCACGGCAGTATTGCCTCGCTCTTCTTAAAGTACATTTCAATCAAAAGCGAAATTAAAATTCCCGCGCCTAAAATTACCAGCGGTAAAATGTTGTAAAATTCTTGGATGTTGTTCAGCATAATATTATTCTATAAATAAAATGTCTTCGTCTGTTTTTTCAATTGTTAGTTTATGTTCGTCCTCAAGATGAACGACTAACTTGTAATGATTATTTAAATCAAAAATATCTTTATCCTTTTCAACTACTATCAGCTTTATTGATTCATACTTCGTAACAACTTCTTTCAGGCTCCTAAACTGCCTGAAATATATCTCCGTGAAGCTCTCCGTTTCATTATAATAAATTGATTTGGAAGCCGGAGAAAAATCAGTAAGTATATCGTCTTCAATTATAACCTTAAGCAGCCAGCAATTAAACGGCAGTAAAATCCGATTGCCGTAAAAAAGCCCAAACAAGTTGTTTTTCAAAGCATCTTCAATTGTTTTCATCTTAACCTCTCCCATAAAAGAATATCAGCCAGATAACTGCAAAAATAGGGACAAGTATTATCAAAGAATATTTAATTATATAAGTAAAAAAGCTCGGCATCTCGATACCGGCTCTCTCACTTATTGACTTCACCATAAAGTTCGGTCCGTTGCCAATATAAGTAAGCGAGCCGAAGAAAACCGCTGCAACCGAAATTGCCTGCAGATATATTTCATCAACAGTAACAAAATGCGCAACATGAAGTTTATCTGTTACATCCAATCCGTACTTACCCATTGCTGCACTTAGGAAGTTCATGTACGTCGGAGTATTATCAAGCACGGCTGACAAACCGCCGGTTGCCCAATAGAAAACTCCGGCATTTAATTTATTGCCAAGAGTATGCGCCTCGCTTGCAATCAACTGCAGTGCGGGAACCATCGTCGCAAAAATTCCAATGAACAAATAAGCTACTTCTTTAATGGGCTCGAAATCAAATTCATTGTCTTTAAGAATTCCTTTGTCGGCAAATCTATATGAAAGATAAACAATCGCAAACATTATAATCTCTCTTAATCCGAAGGGAAGCGGTCTTAAACCTGGAATCCATTTAATAACTGCCGGGTCAATAAATACGGCTAAAATTATTACCGCGAGAAAAATTAAATTCTTATATCCTTTAAAATGAATCTTACCGCTGTAAGCCGGTTCCTTGCCGGTATTCTTTTTATTATTTCTGTCAAACAAATAAAAAGCAAAAAGAATAAGCAGCACTGCAGGAACCCAGATGTACCAGACATTTTCAATCACCCAGAAAAATGGAACTCCGCTTAGGAATCCGAGGAACAGCGGCGGGTCACCAATGGGAGTTAAAGCTCCTCCAACATTACTTACGATGAATATAAAAAAGATAATGTGGTACGGCTTAATCCTGTTTCTATTCATCCTTATAAATGGTCTAATCAGAAGCATCGAAGCGCCCGTCGTACCGATTACATTTGAAATTATCGCTGCAATTAATAAGAATACAACATTAACCAGGGGAGTCGATTTCTTATCGACTCTAATCAATATACCGCCGGAAGCCACAAACAAAGAGCCAAGAAGCGCGATGAAAGATATATACTCGGTCAGAGTATGAAGCAGCAAGTGGTAGTCATTCAGAAATAAACTATAATAAACCACAACAACTGCACCGAGAATAACCGAAACCTTCGGATAATGCTTTTCCCAAAAATGTTTATAGAAAAGCGGACCGGTTGCAATCATCAGCAGAAGCAGAAGAAATGGAATTACCATCCACGTCGTCGGAAGCAAATGCTCGATTTCCGGTGCATTCACAGCCGCTTTAGACGATGTATCCGCCGCAGTCTGAGCAGCAGCCTTCAAGTTGAGAAAGAACGAAAAAATAAATGTGAGAACTACAATTCTTTTCACTATCATAAACCGGACAAGCCGAAGCCAAAATGAATCAGTCTTTGGCATAGGGCAAAGAGCTGAGCGCATAGAGTAAGGAACGCTATGCGCTATGCTCTTTGCGCTCTGCAAAATTCCTGGATAATTTGCGCAAGCTTTGAAGATAAAGTTCTTACCATGCTTTATCACCAACTAATGCCTTATGGTAAGTTTTATTTAAACCGATTGTCTTTTCAGGCAAAACCTGCTGGATTACATTTTGCGTTGACTTTGCCGAAATGTTTAAGAAAGTACTTGGATAAACTCCAATCCAGATTACAAAAACAAAAATCGATGCAAGGATAAACATTTCTCTTTTATTCATATCAGTGAGATTATTCATCTTCGGATTTTTAACTTCGCCAAAAATAATTTTCTGATACCACCATAAAAGATAAACTGCGGCAAAGATTACTCCGCTCGTTGCAAAGATTGTATAAGACCAGCTATTTAATACCGGCGATTTGAAAGAGCCTAACAGAATTAAAAATTCTCCGACGAATCCGTTCAATCCGGGCAGACCAACTGAGGACAAAGTTGCAATCATTAAGAAGGCTGAATATATCGGGACTACTTTTGCAATGCCGCCGTATTCGGAAAGCTCTCTTGTATGAGTCCTTTCGTAAATAACTCCAACCATTAAGAACAATGCGCCGGTGGAAAGTCCGTGGTTAATCATCTGAATAACCGCACCTTGAATAGATTCTTGAGTAAGCGCGAAAATTCCAAGCACCACAAATCCGAGATGTGCAACAGAAGAATATGCAACGAGCTTTTTCATATCCGTTTGAACCATTGCGACAAGCGCACCGTAAATAATTCCGATGATTGCAAGAACAGAAATGTAAGGCGCAAATGTTATTGCAGCCTGCGGAAATAACGGTAAACAAAATCTTAACAAGCCGTAAGTTCCCATTTTAAGTAGAACGCCAGCAAGAATAACGCTTCCGGCTGTAGGCGCCTGAACGTGTGCATCGGGCAGCCATGTATGCAGCGGGAAAATAGGGACTTTAATTGCAAAGCTGAATGCGAATGCGAGGAACATCCAATTCTGAATGTTGGTTTGAATTGTTGGACCCACACTATAGAGCTCAATTAAGTCTGTAGAAAAATGTCCGAGCGGCGTTGATGCATAAACAGCCAGCCAGATAATAGCAACAAGCATCAGCAAGCTGCCGAACATAGTGTAAAGGAAAAACTTTACTGTAGCGTAAACCCTCTGATCACCGCCCCAGATGCCGATGATGAAGTACATCGGAATCAGCATCGCT
>JAJYIL010000395.1 GCA_021790055.1 Bacteroidota bacterium | reverse complement strand
ATTGATCAAAAAAAGACAAATAACTAAAATGAATGAGCCGGTTACATATTTTGAATGGGTCAATCTTTTAGAAAAATTTCAGAATGGAGACGACTCAGTACTGCCTGCTATTCAAAAAGGTAAATTTGAATTAGATGCTGGTACAGTATACCGTTTTTATAATAAAATTCAGGATACCTATGTTAACCGGAAAAAGCTTTGGGCTGATAAATTTAATAGATTGTTTATGGTCCAAAATATTAAAACAGAAAATGATATTTCAATCTTATTGCAACTTTCCAAGGCAAATTTAAATCCAATTTCTAAATTCATAAAAATAAATGCATTACCGCATGAACTAAAAGAAACATTAGAAAAAGACTTTGAAAAGTTTATTTCGGAAACAAGGAATAATATAAAAGAATCTGTAACAAAGAATCAGATTCCTAATGAAAAAATGCTGCTGATTATAAACAGTTTCATTTTTTTTGATGTAGCAGTTGAAAGTGATTCAGAAGAAAATTCTTCTTCTGAAACTAATTTAAATGAATCACAAAATAAAAGGAGAATACTTTTTTAAATGGCACGTAAGAAAGAATTCAAACAGACTTTGCTCAGAATGTTTAGGGCAAGAATTCCGGTTATTTCAATTGACAGTATTGAGCAGGCAAGAGTTCTCGAAGTAATTCAACAGCTGGCAGAAGAAATAGGCATCCCCATTTATGTCCACAGTCTTTCCCACGGAACTATGGATATCAAAACAAAGAAGTATCTAAATGAAGATCGGTCCTTTGCAGGTGGTTTGGACTTTGCCGTACAAAATATTGCTCAACGGCAGAACCTGACCTTTGTATTTACTGAAGTTACAGATATCGAAGACGATAATCTTGTATCCCGACATCTTTATGATTGCGTAGCCCAGGCAATTGAAAGAGGGGGCTCAATTTGTATAATAACACCAAAAGGTATTTGGCCTCAATTGCAGCGCTTAGGTATGAGAATATCGTTAGACCCTCCCGATGAAGAAGAAATGCTTGAGGTGGTAAAGGATTGTATTACACCTTACAAAAGTTCTATCCCAATTGAATGGGAAGAAACCGATTATAAAATGGCAGCTACAATACTTGCCAACATGACTAAGATTGAAGCTGAGAATGTTATTGCTACCCAAATGGCAAAAGGTTCATTAACTAAAGAGGATATTAAAGAACTTAGCACTGCGAAAGATATATTATTTAGTAACATCTCTGGTCTTGAAAAAGTAAAGATTGATCCTTATACTCTTTCTGTTGCCGGTTTAGATGGGCTTAGAAAATGGCTGGATAATCAGAGACAACTTTTAACGGCAGATTTGAAAACTCGGAAGCTTCGACCACCGAGAGGGGTTTTGCTTGTAGGTGTGCCAGGCTGTGGTAAATCTTTATCTGCTAAGTCTATTGCTGCTTCCTGGAACTTGCCTTTATATCGCCTCGATTTTGCATCTATTCAAGGAATGTATGTCGGACAGTCTGAAAATCGATTAAAAGATGCTTTTTCTTCAGCTGATAATGCGGCTCCTTGTATAGTATGGATAGACGAAATCGAGAAAGGTTTATCTGCTAATTCAAATGATTCATCTGGAGTAACAACACGGATGATTGGACAATTTCTTTTTTGGCTTCAGGAAAGCACGGCAAAAGTGTTTGTTGTCGCTACAGCAAATGATGTAACAAAGCTTCCGCCGGAATTATTACGCAGAGGAAGATTTGATGAACTTTTTTTTGTAGATCTTCCCGCCGAAGATGAAAGAAAAGACATTATAAATCTATATATCAAACGAAATATGTTGAAACAACCTGCGGCAGAAATTTTTGCTAAGCTTGTCGATGAAACCGAAGGCTTTGCAGGCTCTGACCTTGAAAGTGCTGTTAGAGAGGTTGCTGTACATGCCGTTATTCACGGTGATGATGTTGTTAATGATGAACTTTATTTAAAATGTTTCAATAATATTGTGCCACTTAGTAAAACAGCACCGGAGCGAATCGAATCGATTAGACTTTGGGGCAGAGAAAGAGCAGTCCCTGCATCAGGCGTGGCTTGGATGTCTAATCAGGTAGAAAAACCGTTAGGTAAACGAACTATTCTTGTCTAGATTTTTTAAGGTTAGTATGAAAAATGTAATAAATGTTGCAATGATTTTTACGCTCATTCCTGTCGTATTGCGCGTGGCAATTCAGAAACAATTGGAACCGGAACAGGTGGCTTTGGTCCTTATAGTAGGTGTTTTTTTAATTGCCGGAGGAAAGCCAATAATCAAACTTATTTCGGGTATAGCAGGTTTATATTTATTTTCAAAAGAAATAACAGATGGAATTGGAGAAAAAATTATTTTTGCACACCTGTTACAACTGGCAATTGTTCTGATTGGTTTTTATGTCATGTTCAGGGCTATAATTCCTCGTTCGTGGAAAAAGGATAAAGAGTAGAAAAATGTTTAATTCAACAAAACTGACTTTTTCAGCATAAGGAGTAATGATTACGTCTACAATTAAACCCGGCGATAGATGCATCGACTGTAAACATTGTACAGTCTGGTCAACAGACCATAAAAAAGCAAGCTGTTCCTTGCACACAAGGGAGCAAGGCTTCCATCCGGATAGACCGGCGCCGGCAATGTGTGTAAACAGAGTGGATAGGAAATATTAGTAATAGCATTACTTACTATCCTAAAAACAACCTACTTATTTAGAAACTAATAGTTGTTACAATGATAAAAAGTCTATGATGTTTTAGGAAAGGACGTATCTACATTTATTTGCGAATGAAGAAAAGAGCACAGGAAATTACTCTGTTAATTTTAACGCAATCAGCTTGTAAGCGGGATATATTTTTATAGGATGCAGGCTGGCAGCTTTGTGGAGACGAAGAAATTAATATTATTGAAATGAGGACAAGATAACCTTACAGTAATTGGGGATTGAATAATTAGTTTTTTGTACTTAGTTTTTAATTGATAAAATATTCCAGTTAAAAAGGAATAGATAAAGATATAATGTAAGGACTAAAATGCCGGCTACAGTTAATTTCGATCTAGAACAGATAAAATCTTTAATTCTTCAGTTCAATTCTGAGGAAAAAATTGAGTTAGCAAAATATATGGATATGCTTACTCTAAAGAATAGGTTTGAAAAATTCTTTGATTCAATCAAAGAAATTCCTTTATCTTTTTCTGATATTACTAATGAAGTTGAGGCAGTCCGGGAGGAAAGGCATAAATATAATTTCCAAAATCTTCAATGAAGATTATTATCGATACGAACATTTGGATAAGTGTTTTCATTAATAAAGATTTTCAATTCTTCATTAAAAAAATATTAGAAAACGATATAAAAATAATTTCTTCTGCACAACAAATTGAGGAAATATCAACCATACTTACAAGACCGAAACTCGCCGGACATATAGATAAAAATTTAGTTGGATAATTCTTAGTGCTTTTTTAAAAGTCTGTTGATGTAGTTGATAACAAAGTAAAAATTAATGACTGCAGGGATGAAAAGAATAATTTTATTTTAGAGGCAGCGGTTAGCGGGAAAGCCGATTATATTGTAACTGAAGATAAGGATTTACATGTTCTAGACCCATATAAGGATTTAAGAATTGTAACGGTAAAAGACTTTTACCAATATCTAAGAATATAATGAGTATAATGTGTATTGTGAGTCAGTTAGGATGCTTCAAACTATTCCAACCCCTTCAATCCAACAACAATAATAAATTACTCAGTTCCTAAAGCAAGTTATGTTACAATAAAAATCTATAACATGCTTGGTAAAGAAGTAGCCACGCTTGTAAATGAAGAAAAAAGACAAGGCAATTATAACGTTGAGTTAAATGCAAACAATCTTGCGAGCGGGATATATTTTTACAGAATGCAGGCAGGAA
>JAJYIL010000394.1 GCA_021790055.1 Bacteroidota bacterium | reverse complement strand
AGTCTTTATCCTTTCCAGCAGCTCACTTAAATTTTTTGCTTTTAAACCCAGCAGCTCCGTAAGTACTAATCTCGACTTAAACTCAAAATAATTTTCCTGCATCGACAGAATCTCATTTGTTTGTGCTATAATATAAATCTATTAAAAAGAGATTTTATTGTCTTCAATCACCATCGAAAAAAATCTAATTTATTTCTGAATACGAGACATGGAACGGAAATAAAATTCTAAGATTCGCTTTCATTAAATTCAAAGTTGAGAATTTCGCTTAGAATTTTTGCAGCCCAACGATAAATATTTTGCTTCTTAAGAATTTCTCTCATTTTACTCAACCGCCGGTGTTGTTCTTCAACCGGCATTTCAAGCGCTAACTTTAAAGCTTCAACAAGTCCATCAACATGATATGGATTTACAAGCACCGCATCAGTAAGCTCTCTGGCTGCGCCCGTAAATTCGCTTAAAATTAAGACACCTTCCGTGTCATTCTTTGTGGCAACAAATTCTTTTGCAACCAAATTCATTCCGTCATGTAGAGAAGTAACAAGGCTAATATCAGCAATGCCATTCCATGCATTAATTATCTCTTGTGAATGATTGGCTCTTATAAAAACTATTGGGCGCCAGCCTTTCAACTGGTATTTGTCGTTTATTGCAACCATTAAGTCATTAAGCTTATCGTTGAGTAATCTGTACTCCTGGATTTGCATTCTGCTTAAAGCGCCAAGCTGAACGTAAACAAACTTGCCGATATATTCCGGGTAACGTTGAAGCAGCAAGTCAACTGCCATGAATCTTTCCAAAATTCCTTTAGTGTAATCAATTCGATCAACACCTATTGCAACCATTTTATCTTTAAGCCTGTACTTGGTAATCAATTCATTTCGCAAGTCTATAATTTTCTTAGAAGAAGATAGAACACTAACTTGTTCAAAATCGATTCCAATTGGAAAAGAGCGTACCATTGTAGAGTGCAAATCTTTTGTTACGGTAAACGTATCATACTCAACCCTAGCTTCAAGAAAACGATTTATTGTATCTAAAAAATTTATTGCATGGTATTGAACCTGGAATGCGAGCAGATCGTTATGAAGCATGCCGTTTAACAGTTCTTCCTTGAAAGGCAGGATACGCAGAACTTCGCTGTTAGGCCACGGAATGTGCCAAAATTGCGCGGTAATGATATTCTTCAATTTGCCTTTTAAGATTTGCGCAAGGTTTGCAAAATGATAATCCTGAATAAAAACAAACGCAGGTCGGTCTTGAACAATTTCGACAATAGCATTAGCGAATTTTTCCTGAACTGCTTTATAAATTTTATAATCCCTCTCGGTAAATTTCGGTCTGATGTATGCTATATGGCAAAGAGGCCATAATCCGCCGTTAGAAAAATTATAGTAATATCCGGTTTCTTCTTCCTTGCTTAAAAAAATACGTTTCAAAGTATAGGCTGGATTGTCGGGAGGGCAATTTAATTCATTCTTTTCGTTAACAACCATTGCATCCGCCTCGCCGGTTGCCTGGGCAACCCAGTATCCCCCGCTAGCTTCCATGATAGGTTCAAGCGCTGTTACAAGACCACCGGGCGGGACATAATATTTAACATCCTCTCCATCGAATATGTTAACATAAGGCTCCCTATTCGAGACCACAATAAGCAGCCTGTCTCCAAGTTTCAATTTTATGAGTTCAGATAGTTCCTTAAAAGTCCACATTTTATTTTTAATATAAAAATTATGTATGATAAAATCAAAACAACAAGGAGTCAATATTCTGAAAAGGCGGTAATGTTGAACCAAAGCGAAGCTGCGGCATTTCTAAAAAATCTTCATTTTGAATCTGCAACACCGTAATTATGAACGAACTTTGGGAATTTTGCCTATTTTCAGAAAAATACCCACCTTTTTAATATGGGCATTTCAAATTTCTTCCTAAAAAAATTGCCAGTAAAAAATAATTTTCTTTGGTATATAAATAAATATTTTTATATTAGCTGTGAATTTAGAGTGACATCCGAATCTAAACAAAATATAATTAACTTATTTGTGTTTGCTGCTGAAAAAGTAGAGAGGAGACGAATCCTCTTTTCTAAAGATATGACTAAAAATAAAAAACGAATAAAAAAAGTATTTGTAGCCATTTTGGGTTTTACTATTCTATTAGTTGGAATTGCTTTAATTGTGCTCCCCGGTCCAGCCACACTTGTTATTCCTGCCGGTCTCGCAGTGCTTGCAACTGAATTTGTTTGGGCAGAAAATCTTCTCAAGAAAATCAAATCAAAATTAAAAAGAAACAAAAGCTAAAAATGGTGTTATAAAGTTAGACTGCATAATTGCGGCTTTTGCTCAACACGGCGGCATAATATTGATACATAACTTCACTCCGCAAGAGAGTATGCTGGTAAAAAATTCTCTTTGCTATTTTGAAAATCTAAATCTCATCGAATCACTATTTCAACCATTTATATTAACTAAGGATTGACAGAAAAGTATTTGTCACTTCCTTTAGCGTTACAAAGCCGGTAACATTATTTTCTTTATCAACAATAAACGCCGCACCTATCTTTGATTGGAAAAATATATCATATACCTGGTGGATACTTGAGTTGTCATTAAAATACATCGGTTCATGAAGTCCCTCAGTCAAATCTATTTTAGACTCCGAGAGCGCACCTATAAGTAAGTCCTTTATATGGATTATTCCGATTATGTTTTCTTTATTGCCGCTGCAAACAGGATAAAACGTCCTTTTATTCTTAATGATTTTTTCTTTCAACCTCTGCCGGCGATCGTTAATATCGAGGAAAGACACTTCCGAAATATTGGTCATTACACTCGAGATCTTTTTGCTTCCCATTTCGGCAAAGTTATTAAGCAGCAATTCCAATGATTGTCTATTCATAAAACGCCTCAAATCTTTTTTGCCAGTATTTCTATGAGCAAATTTATTCCGGCTTTCAATATCATGAGAATATAATTTGATGAACGGATTTTTATCTATTTTTTTGGACTATTTGCATTAAGAAGCAATTAATAAACTTGAAATCGAATAATTTTAAGATGCCTTCTCAATATCCTAAGCCTTTGACTTTACCTAAGCCTTACTTTAAAAATGGGTTTTTCACATATAAAATTTTTAACTTTGCCCGTGCAATAATAAATTAGATTGCAAACGAAAGGAACATTTTTTATGGGTAAGTATAAAGATTATTATTCGGAATTTTTTGAATCGACTGAAATAAACCTCAGAGACATGACAGACGAAACGGCGAATTCTCCTTATGCAGCGGGTAAATGGACGAGGAAAGAAGTACTTGGACACTTGATTGACTCCGCAGCGAACAATCATGTCAGGTTTGTAAATGCACAGTTCTCCGACGATCTGGTCTTCGCTTCATATGATGAAAACAGCTGGGTCAAATTTCAGAAATATAAAGAAGCTACATGGAATGATCTGGTTACCCTTTGGATAGCCTATAATAAGCATATCCTTTTCATTATCGATTCAATTGAGGAAGATATTTTATCCGAGCCGCGGGATATTCATAATCTTGATGAAATCTGTTACCAGAAGCCGTCGCCCGATGATCCGGCTACGCTCGAGTATTTGATAGACGATTATTTTGATCACATGCAGCATCACCTGGAACAAATTTTTTCTTGAGAAAGGCAGACCGCCTTTTAACAATTTGAACAGCGGCAAATGCGGAGTTATTTCTCTTTATAGCCGTCTATCATTTCTTAATTGATGTTCCTGCAAGGTTTTAATAATTTAAATTATAAAAAAAAGTTATAAGTTTAGCGATTAATACAATAATGAACTCTAATTTTGAAACCGGTAAAGATCCTGGTATAGGAAGAGTCTTGCGAGATGATATTCATCAAATTCGCATTACACAGGATTTTAG
>JAJYIL010000393.1 GCA_021790055.1 Bacteroidota bacterium | reverse complement strand
CCTGTGCGCCTATT
This sequence comes from Bacteroidota bacterium, assembly GCA_021790055.1. Taxonomy (GTDB): domain Bacteria; phylum Bacteroidota; class Ignavibacteria; order Ignavibacteriales; family Ignavibacteriaceae; genus FEN-1297. The sequence goes on along the minus strand of JAJYIL010000393.1, from coordinate 3,895 downwards.
TGCTGAATGTCGTAGTGCCAGTCGAGTCCTGGTACCTTTTGCCTTCCGATTGTCTCGTCAATAGTATTCATATTCGGCAGCGCATAAAAGATGAGCATAACTTTCTTATTGCAGTTAAAAATGCTTGCGGCAGGAGCGTTCACTTCTATTTTAATACCGTTATAAATCTCCATCCTTAATATTTGCTCATTAAAGAACGGACTTTCGGAAAAGCCTTTCAGCGTTACACCCCCTTCGGCATGAGCCGGCATATTCTTGTTTACGGAAGTCATTCCGAATGAAGCAGCAGCGGATAAGAATAAAAATATGAAAATTATCTTTACTTCAGAATTTTTCATTATAAATCTTTACAAAATATTTGCACTATCTTAAAAATAAAATAAATCCGGTAAATAATTCTTGTAGAAAAGTAAAAAAAAGTTTATTGTTATCTGTAAGTTTTTTCAAAATATTTGTCAACCCGGATTGAAACTCTCATTTTTTTAGCTGAGGAGGGATTATGTTTCGTTCGTCAGTTATGGGGCTAATTTATATAGCAATGCTGCTCACCAGCTTTTCTTGTACGTCTGTCATTTATAAATCCAATTCGGAGTCGACCAAGGAAGAAACTTATGACAGTGGATTCCCGAATTCAGACTGTTCAAAACAATTGGAAGAAATTTCTCAATCGATTTACCGCGTAAATTCAATTGCCTTCTACAAAGTTTATATCTTCAGCGATACAAGTACTATTAAGAGATCTGACATAACGGATAAGCTGATCGAAGAGCGTCAGGTAAAATCAACTTACGTTGATAGAACAAGTTCCGGCACCTCCTTATTGATTTATTCTTCCGGCGGAAAAGTCCTTCTTCTAACCTGTGCCCATATAATTGATTTCCCGGATACCATAGTTACTTATTTTTCAAATTCAAAAGGAGTCTTTACAAACGATGTACAAAGTATCGGGTTCAAGGAAAAAGAGACTATTTACATTGCAAGCTTCCCGGGAGACAGCCAGGTAAAAGAATTTTTAATCGATAAACATTCCGACCTGGCTCTTCTGGGCAATAACTACGGTCCTACGAGCAAATTTTATTTCTCCGTGTTTAATTTTCCGTTTGGAAACTCTAAACAGCTTGAGTGGGGCGATTTTGTTTACTTGTTCGGATACCCTATGAATTACAAAATGGTTTCGAAAGCAATTGTAAGCAGCCCCAACTATGATAAGGAAGGTTCCTTTCTGATTGATGCCGTTGTAAACCGTGGATACAGCGGCGGGATTGTTCTTGCATTAAAAGGCGGTGTGCCCAACTTTGAGTTTGTTGGAATTGTTCAATGGATTACAGATGAAAATGAAAATATACTTGTGCCCGCTCCTCTGGAAGCAATGCAAAAGTACGATCCGACTATTCCGTACAAAGGCGAGATGTTTGCTAAGCAGCTTCAGCTTTTAAGGTATGGAATAACAAGAGTTATACCTACAGAGATAATAAAGGACTTTTTGATTAGGAATGACAAATACCTGAAGCAGAACGGCTATTCGATCAGCATACTGGAAAAATGAAAGCCGACCGGTTTAACCTGCCTTATTTAAAATTATTGAAAATTCTGTCTCGAAATTCGGAACCGAAGCGGCGGAGATTTCAGCATTATGCCAGCCGACAATTGCTTTAACAACGGAAAGCCCAAGCCCTACGCCGCCGGTCTTCCGGTTGCGAGAGCTCTCTACTCTATAGAACCTGTCGAAGATTTTCGGAAGTGCTTCTTCGGGAATTCCTTCGCCTTTATTTGTTACAATTATTCTTAACTTATTGGTATCGTATTTTTCAGCCTTAATTGTAACAATGTTGTTTTCATCACCGTATTTAATAGCATTATCCACCAGGTTGGAGAGAGCCTGTGTCATCAACTCTTTATCAATTTCCACCTCGGCATTTGTTTCTGAACTCACCACAAGCTTAATATTCTTTTCTGCACCTAAGATTTGAAGATTATCCCCGATCGCGTTAAGATAATTATCGACGCTGACTTTTTCTTTTTTAATATCAATCAAGGAATGATCAATTTTGGAAATGAAGAACAGGTTATCGATTATTTTAGTTAACCGTATCGTTTCCTCGTAATTGCTTTTAAGAACCTCAATATATTCTTCCGGAGTCTTTGGAGATTTAAGCGCAATCTCAGTTTCACCTCGTAGGATGGTTAACGGAGTCTTTAGCTCATGCGCCGCGGAGATAGAGAACTGGTTCATGTAATCAATTGACGTTTTGATTCTGCTTATCATCTCGTTCATCTTTTTAACCAGCCTGCCGTATTCATCGCTGTACTTTTCCCCGCTTATCTTTTCATCTAGGTTTTGCGCAGTTATCTCCTCCGTCTTTTTAATTATTGCATCAATCCTTGTAAGCGCTTTTGCGGAGATAACGCTGCCGCCTATTATCGAGACGAAAAAGAATACCGGTGCCAATAAAGTAAAAATATGAACAAGGCTGTTAAGTGTCTGATCGATATTTTGAATTGGGAATGCGACAAAGATTTTATAGTCTCCCGAAACCAGCTTAGCGCACCTGATTCGTTTGGGCGATAATGTTGTGTCTGAAAAGCTGAATAAATTTATTGCCGCTTTTTTTTCGGGAAAGGAAAGGTTAATTCCATTTAAGTTATCGGTGCTGAAAATATTACGGTTTTTATAATTTATTTGAATAAAGCTGTTGCGGAGGTTAAAAGCAACTTCGTTATAGATAACGTCCCACACGAGATCCTCGGGAGCCGCATAAACGGAGTCCGGTACGAAGTGCTCAATATCCATATGTTTTTCAGAGACCAATCTCAGAATCGCCTTGGCCTGCGTCTTCAACCCGTAATCCAGGTTATCAATCATTGTGCCGTATAGGTAAAAATAGATGAAGATTCCGAGCAGTATTTCGAGCACAAGGAAAAGTGAGGAATACCAGATAGTTGACTTAAACCGGGTAGAAGAAACAAAATGCTTTAAATTCTCAAACATAAAATCGGTAATTGTAAGTCATCGTAAAAAATTAATTGTCGTCTTTAAGTACGTAGCCTATCCCGCGGATTGTCTGTATCATCGGCTTATCTTCTGGGCTGTCTATCTTTGAACGAAGCTTATTAATATAGACGTCGATTATATTCGTCTCCGTATCGAAGTGGTAATCATATACATGCTCGATAAGCTTCGTTCTTGTAACTACTTTATTCCGGTTTCTCATTAGGTACTCAAGGATAGAGTATTCTTTCGGCGTCAAAATGATTTCGCGATTATTTCTGACAATTTTATGAGACAATAAATCAATCACAAGATCACCCGCAGTCAACCTCGAAGATTTGGAATTTTCATTTCTTCTAAGAAGCGCTCGTAAACGCGCTATCAGCTCTTCAAATGCAAACGGCTTTGTAAGATAATCATCCGCACCGGCATCCAATCCTTCTACCTTATCCTTGATGCTGTCTTTAACGGTTAACATCAGAACCGGTGTTAGAATATTTTGCTTTCGAATTTCTTTTACGAGAGTAAAGCCGTCCATATAAGGAAGCATTATATCCATAATTACTATATCATATTCCTCGGAAGTTACAAGCCTAAGCCCTTCTCGTCCGTCGTATGCGATGTCGGCTGCAAAGTATTCTTCTTCAAGACCTTTCTTAATGAAAGAGGCAACTTTCTTTTCATCTTCTATAATTAATATTCTCATGTGAGAAATATAAATAAAAAAGGAGAGTCAAAAAACTCTCCTTTCTAAAAGACACATGAGAGAAAGAAGTTGTTACTTCTTTGCAGCTTTCTTTACTTTCTTTGGAGCTTTCTTCTCAGCTTTTTTTTCTACTTTTTTAGCAGCTTTCTTTACCATTTTCTTGGGTGCCTTCTTTTCCATCTTCTTAGGAGCTTTCTTTT
>JAJYIL010000392.1 GCA_021790055.1 Bacteroidota bacterium | reverse complement strand
AGTCGTGACCGGTGTGAGTTCTTAGAAGTATAAATATTTTTTGAAGTGCATCGGGAATTTTACCATCCGTCATTTCTTTATCGGATAAAAAACCTTTTATTTTTTTGGAGGTATATTGAATCAACTGAGCCGGCATTTCTTCGGGCGGAAGAATATAATCTGCTAATCCGGTTTTAACGGCGCTGCTCGGCATACCGTCAAACTTTGCTGACTTCGGATCCTGAATCATTACCATTCCTAATTCGCTTTTCACTGCTTTTAAGCCTGCAGTGCCGTCGGATGCCATACCGGATAGAATAATGCAAATAGCTTTTTCGCCCAAGTCTGCCGAAAGTGATTTGAAGAAAAAATCAATCGGAAGCCGGAATCCATGCGCCTCAAGCGGTTCTATAAGCTGAATTACTCCGTGAAGTATTCCCAAATCACGGTTAGCAGGCGCAACATACACATGATTAGGCTCAACAACCATTCCGTCTTCAGCCTGGAATAATTTCATCTTGGTAGACTTTTGAATTAGCTCGGGCATAATGCTAACATGATTCGGATCTAAATGCGACACTACGATAAATGCCATACCGGAATTCTCGGTCATATTCCCAAAAAATCTTTCGAGCGCGTCTAATCCGCCTGCGGATGCGCCTATACCAACTACATAAAACGAATTATCTGAGGGTAATACTTTAGAGCTAATTCTATTTTTTTTGCCCGTAGATCGCTTAGGAATTATTTTCTTCTTCATTTCTCCTTTCACTTGTAGATCTTTTGAAGTGGATTCATCCAAGTCAAAAGTAAAATTATAATTTATTAAAAGCAATCAGCATTACATTCAAAACCGCTGTCAGCAGACTATTAAAAACGATAATCAAAGAGCTGTTAAAAACCGGATTTATACTATCCCTACTTGAATTGAAAATAAATTAACGCAACTGCTGCAGCTCTCATAAGTAATAGTATTGTCGATCCTAGAATGTTTGACCATCTTTTGTTTGTAATTTTTGCCATTACTTTTTTGTTGTTGCAGATATGCATTATTATTGCTGCCAAAGCCGGCGCCTGTCTGCGAATAGGTTGCAATCCCGGAATGATAATCGTCGCTTGTGCCGGTGATAATACCGGGACCGAGTATGCGCCAATATTTTTTAATTCCTGCCGGAAAGATTTTAGATTTATTCATATCAAGCTTACTTTTTTATGCTTGTACGGCAGGTGTAAACGAGCGCAGGAGGAATGTTGAAAAAGACGAAATCCAAATCAATTTGACTGAAATGTCTTTTCAATATTGGTCGAAGTAAAATACCTTTTAGAACGGATAAAGTATACATGTACTGAATAAAGATTCCACCTTCTTTAAGCAAAGGCAAAATCTCATTCATAAGCAACTCTTCAAATTTTAATGATGACCAGGGAAGTGTGGAAATTATACAATCCACACTTCCGCCTTGTACTCCAAACCGCAGAAGTAGAATATTTCTTGAATTGAACACATCTTCATTAACAATAAATATGTTCTTCCCCTTTAAATTCTTTCGAAGCCGGCTATAAAATATTTTGTTCTTTTCGAAACTAATAAGAGTGCTTTCCGGTTCTTTTCTTTTCAAGATTTCCCCTGTAACAGCCCCGCTGCCGGCGCCGTACTCAAGTATGAGCTCCGCAGAATCGAAGGGGATAGGATTAACCAAACTGTTGATGCAAGTGGAGGAGTCCGGCGCAACAGATCCGATCTCCTTGAAGTGCCGGACGGATTGATTCAAGAAATTGAAAACACTATTCTCTATTCTTTTGCTTTTCATTTCAATCGTTCATATTTATTTCATTTTTGAAAGTATTGCCGGACTTTTGCGGCAATCTGGTTATCAGTCATTTTATCAACCGTTTCAATTTCAACTAAGCGGTTCTTTATCTTTTCATTATCAAGACGTTTTTTAAGTTCAACCTTAGCTTCACCAGGACCAAATATCAAAATAGAATTTGCATTTCGAATACTTTCAATTACCTCATCGTAGTATTCGTTGAGATGATTCGTAAACCGCCTGTCGCTAATGTCTTCTTCGGAGTCTAATTGCGCTCCGCCGGAAAACCGCACATGCCTTTCCATGTCTGAGTTTATTCGTTTTGTTCTTTCACCCTTCTCATCAAGAATTACAATAACAGCATTCCTATGATCAATCCATATACCAGAGTTTATTTTCATAAATTTTTTCCTTTTCATATTTGGCATAACTTTATTTCCAGTTCCAAACTCAAAAATGTTCATTAGTCATTCATCATAGCACTTGAAGTTGACGTTCCAAACATATATGCCAGTCCGGTGCGCAGCATGAACGGGTCGCTGACATCGGAGAGACCAAATGAAGGTTCAAAACGCACCGACCAGCGTGAAGATATTGTATATTGGAAAACAGCGCCAAGGTAATGCTGCTGATTGTTCCAGTCGAAACCAAAGCGGTGTTTATCCCCGAGTGCACCAATCATTTCTATTCCATAGCCCAGGCGGCTTAAGGAAAGCGCCGGTGGATCAGTAATGCCGGACATCCCTTCCATCGATCCGCTCATCCAGGATGGACTGAAAAACACCCCCAGAGCGTAACCATAATCGCTTCCATAGGGCGCCTGTAAAGGAGTCTCTCTGATGAAATTGAAAGTCGCGTTCAGCCTGCCCCAGTCATGATAGATAATTACGCGCTGCTCGAATGTGCGCGCCGGTGTATTGCGTGCAATCGCAAGCGGCTCGGTTAAGTCCTCCGGACCAAAACCAGAGACCTCCATTTTGTACAGCGCTGCCCCATTCAAATCTTCGAATTCACCGTAAAGGGTTAAGTTCAATAGTCGTTCGTCCTGGAACAGATGGAAATAGGTGCCGAGCCGTATACCGCCATAGGTAGCGTCAAGACCATTAATCTTTTGTCCCTCTGCCATGATTGCGACAGTCCAGCGCGAGGTGATGCCGTAGTTCGCCATCAGCATCCCGGTAACGAAATTGTTTCCGTAGCGAGCCACTTGAAAATCCGGCAGAGCCATCAGCATCAATGAATGTTCTTTAAGCGGATAATTGATTGCGGTGAAGTAAGGGTTCATTTTCATCTGAGCCCGGGACCAACCCGGCAGTGTCAGGCACACAAGTCCCGTGATCAGGATTGTTCTCCAGAGCTTAGTTTTGATCATATGAAAAATCCTTATGATTTATATATTAAGTATTTCATTCATCTTTTTTAATTCTTATAACCCAAATTTTCTAAACAGATAATATTTGGGGAAATCATTGCCGAACGTAAAGAGGGCTGATAATCCCAAAACACTAAGCACTATCAAAATGTTTAGCGAAGGAACAAGAATTCCAAATAAGCTTATAAGCGCAATTCCAATTATTGCCGATACGCTTGATGCAAGTAATCCTTTACCCGGCAGCGATGACCAGAAATGTTTTCTTTCCCTAACAATCAAAACTCTAAACTGACTGTTAATTATTAAACCAAGCATTACGAGAGAAGTAAGCTCGTTCCATTGTAAATGAAAATAATTAATGCCGAACAGGACAACAATAATATCTCCCAGAACATAGAATAGAGCCGGAACAAGAGATGCCAGGATGATATTTCTTACGTTCCATTTATTCGGATTAGTTGTACTCTTAACATTATCGGTAGCCAGTGTCATGCTTACGAAATCATTTGCAAATACAAGTAAAGTCATTCCAAGAAGTGTAAGTAAAATATTATGCAGCCAGAAAAATCCTATTGAAAGAAAGACTACAAATTCTATAACCTTGATAACTTTATTGAGAACCCAAGTCAGCATTCGCTGATATGTCTGTCGGCTTATTGTAACCGCATCTATTATTACGCCTACACCGGATTCGGTTAAGACTACACTGGCGGCTGCTTTTGCTACATCTGTTGAATTGCTTACGGCT
>JAJYIL010000391.1 GCA_021790055.1 Bacteroidota bacterium | reverse complement strand
GATGATTTCCTCTTTGCTGTAAAGCTGCATCAAGACTTTACCCACATAAAAAAATTCTCAAATGAAAAGATAAATTCGGTAAAGCTTATTCTTGATAAGCTTAATAAAGCTGAAAGGCTTGGCGGCTTGCTTATTCAGTTCCCTTATTCATTCGTATTGAATAAGGAAAATGCCTACCATGTAAAAAATCTGATTGATATTTTTTCCGAATACGACAAGTTCATTGAGGTTAGACATAATTCATGGTTCATCGAAAGGTTCTTCAATTTTCTTAAAGAGAACAAAAGCTCTCTCTGCACAATCGACCAGCCGGTAATCGGACAGGCTGTAGAATTTAATCCCGTTCTTGGCGGCGATAATGCTTACATAAGACTTCACGGCAGAAACGAGGAAGCCTGGATGCATTCAATGAACAATTTCGGTAAAGAACAATTCTACGAGCAGAAAAGCGAGCGGTATAATTATTTATACTCACCCGCCGAAATCATTGACATTGGTTCAAGGATAAAAGAAATGTTTGATAAGGCTAAGAGAATTTTTATTTTCTTCAACAACCATCCAAAAGGCGATGCTGTTGCCAACGCATTCGAGTTGATAGGTTATCTTCTTGGCAAGTCCGTACAAATTCCGCAAACAACATTAAAAGCCTTCCCGCGGTTATCCGGCATAAGCTCTAATTAATTTTTCGTTGTCGAGAGAGCTTACCATCAGCACATCATCGTACGTAGCAGGCTTTTCAGGATCACCGAAGAAGTCTTTGCTGGTTCTCTCCTTCTGTGTAATTGCTCTCGCCTTTTCCGCACTCATCACCGAAAGCTTCTCAACGATAACGTTGTTCCCGTTCACGGCATCGACTCTGCCTTCAACCAAATACGGTCCCATCGATATTGTCAGTTCTGCATAAAGCCGGTACGCCTTCGGAAACAGCACCGCTTCAAATGTTCCGGTTAAATCTTCGAGCGAAAGAAACTTCATCACCTCGCCCTTGCTTGTCGTTACCCTCTTCGACGCCATGTACCATCCTATCATTTTAACCCTACGATTATGCAGCTTCGGAATATCCGCCGCTTTAACAATCCCGGATTGATATGTTGAGGCATTTTCATCTCCGAAAAACTCAAGCGGATGCCTGCTGACCATGTATCCGAAAGCCTCGTATTCATTCACGCATATTTCTTCTATGCTGTACTGTCTCTCCGTTATCGATTCATGCTCAAGCTTAAACGTTTCATCGGCAAAGAGATTTCCGTTAATATCTTCGTTCAATTTTTTATTCCTGAAATAAATATCCAGCAGCCTAAGCAGTGCGGGTCTCGTCTTGCCGAAGCAGTCCATTGCACCGCACTTTATCAGTATCTCCGCCTGCGTAAAGCTTAAGTTTGTTCTCTTTAGAAAATCTTTAAGCGATGTAAACTTTCCGTTCTTCTTGCGCTCGCCGGTTATTACATCCGAAGAATTCTTTTCAAGATCTTTAATTGCCATAAATCCGATCCGCACTTTATCTTTGTTCCCTTGATATTCATACACGCTTTCGTTTACAGAAGGCAGCAGAACTTTTATTCCGAGCCTTCTGCATTCGCTGATGTAAACCGCCGCCGAATAATAGCCGCCGCCGTTTGATAAAACTCCTGCCATAAATTCTGCCGGGTAGTGCGCCTTCAAATAAGCTACTTGAAACGACAGCACCGCAAACGATGCACTGTGCGCCTTACAGAATGCGTAGCCTGCAAATGACTCTATCTGCTTCCACAACTTGTTCGTTACTTCTTCCGGGTAGCCTTTTGCTCTGCAGTTGGCAAAGAATTTTTCGACTATCAATTTCATCGCCGCATGAGAGCGCATCTTGCCGCTCATCGCCCTGCGCAGCAAGTCGGCTTCTTCCAGGCTTAGCCCGACAATATGATGAGCAACTTTTATTACGTCTTCCTGGTAAATCATTACTCCGTATGTCTCGCCTAAATATTTTTCCATCTCCGGCACAAGATATTTTCTAAGCTTCGGATTTTTATGCCGCTCAATAAATTCTTTCATCATCCCGCTTTCAGCAACGCCCGGACGGATTACAGAAGACACGGCGGTAAGCAGTTCAAATGTCTCGCAGTTAGTCCGCTTCAGCAGCGAGCGCATGCCCGGGCTTTCAATATAAAAGCATCCTATCGTTTTGCCTTCACGTATCAGCTTTTTCGTCGCCGGGTCCTCATAAACTTTCGGATAATCAAAAATGTTGAAGCCCGTCCCGGATATAATCTTCGGTATCGCATCGAATACGCTTACTATTCTTTTGTTCGGCAACTTGTAGGCAGCCATATCCACTAAAACGGTGTTGCTTATGTTTGAAACTTTTTCCATATTTACGTGTACATTTGTTCACTATATTACAAACAATTAAATTTATAGTCAAGACTCTAAAACAGTCTAAAATCGCACTTTTTATGAGAACCATTTTCCATCTGGATATGGATGCCTTCTTCGTTTCGGTTGAAAGAATCCTTGATCCTTCGCTTGAAGGCAAGCCTGTAATTGTCGGCGGCAATCCCGACGGACGCGGCGTAGTTGCAGCGTGCAGCTATGAAACCCGCAAGTTCGGAGTTCAATCCGGCATGCCGGCAAAGACAGCCTACCGTTTATGCCCGCAGGCGCTTTTTATTCACGGGCATGGAAAAGAATACGGACGCTACTCCAAACTTGTTAAGAAATTTCTGGAAGGCTACTTCCCGGTAGTACAGCAGGCTTCGATTGATGAGTTCCGCCTTGACTTTACCGGCTGTGAAACTATTTACGGCAGCGCTCTTCCGTTTGCTCAAATGATCCAGTCGGAAATCCTCCGGCAATTTAAGCTGCCGTGTTCAATCGGCATCGCATCAAATAAAACTATTGCAAAGATTGCATCTGACTTTAAAAAGCCGAAAGGAATAACATTGGTCCCGGCAGGAAAGGAAAAAGAATTTTTAGCTCCTCTTCCCATAGAAAAAATTCCGGGCATAGGTAAGAAACTGCTGCCGCTGCTTCGCGCCCGCGGCTTCCGGGTTGTTAGCGATATTGCAAACGCATCGCAGGATTATCTTTCAACTATTCTCGGTAAATTCGGTTTGGATATCTGGGAAAAGGCAAACGGTCAGGGTAACGACATAATTTCTGTTGAGCGCGAAAGGAAAAGCATCTCCAAAGAAACTACTTTCGATGTCGACATCGTAAGTAAGACGAAAATAGAAATTATCCTTTTTGATCTTGTCGGCAAAGCCTGCCAGCTTTTGAGGAAAGAAAATTTTCAGACGTCGACAGTCTCAATCAAGCTGCGCTACTCCGACTTTGTTACCTTAACAAGAGCAAGAACAATCAAACCAACCGATGACGATAAAGTTGTTTACGATACCGCAGTAGACTTGTTCCGGAAAGCTTATACGCGCCGGGTCGGTGTCCGGCTCATCGGCATTCACTTAAGCAAGCTGAGCAGTTTTGGTGAGCAGGAAGTTTTATTTGAAGATGAATCAATAATACGCAAGCGTATGCTTCGCGCCGTAATGAAGATACGCGACAGGTACGGATACGATGCAATTAATATCGGGAATAATTAATGTTCACTTTACACGCACATTCAAATTATTCTCTTTTAGAAGGAACCATTCCTATAGATGAGCTCGTATCGTTCGCAAAAAAGTCCGGCAGCCGTTACGTTTCTCTTACGGATACCAACGCGATGTACGGGCTTATCCAGTTTGCAAAAGCTGCGAATGAACAGGGCATTAAGCCGATCCTTGGCGTGTGGCTTGATGATCCGAATGATAAAAGCTTAAACGCAATCTTTCTTGCAAAGGACAATGAAGGCTATTCGCTGCTTTGTAAGCTGATTACTTCAAGAAAGCTGAAAGAAGATTTTTCTCTCCCGAAGATTTTCCAACAGCCGCCGGATAACATGTTCATTCT
>JAJYIL010000390.1 GCA_021790055.1 Bacteroidota bacterium | reverse complement strand
ATTCTCTCAGGTAGTTTATGAGCCTATCCACAGCAGTGTTTATGATTTTTTAGATAGGATGGCGCAGAAGGGACTGATTGAATTTCACGATGAGATTAGACCGGTGAGCAGGGAGTATATTGCGGAGAAGCTGCTGGAAGTTAAGCGCCAGGGGCAAAGGATAAAAAGCATAGGGAATGAAGACAGAGGTCAGAGACCAGAGGTCAGAGGTCAGACGGCGTCAATGGTCAATACTTTGACTGAGGTGGAGAGGGAGGATCTGGAGTTTTATTTGAAAGATTTTGGAATGGAAATTAAAGAAACAAGAAATCAGAAGTCAGAAGACAGAAGACAGAAATCAGAAATCAGAAATCAGAAGACAGAAGACAGAAGTCAGAATGAGGGAATGAAGAGTGACGGCTTACGAATGGCGAATGACGGTTTACGAATGATGAGTAAAGAGCAGGGTTTGACAATTCCCGGATTCCAACAGACTACAGACAACAAACCACCCTCCTTCGCTATAGCTACGGAGGGCAAGCAAACAACAACCATTTTGAATTGGGATCCGTACGGGCGGTGGAGGTTGTTTTCGTACGAAGATAATTTGTTTAAACTGAATGCGAGTCCAATACTGGGTTATGAAGCCGGTACAAGAGACGGAGCTAAGTATTCGCACAGGTGGAACGGAGTATCTTTGTACGGATATCTTTCTGATAACATAGGCTTTAATTTCAGATTTTGGGATAACTCGGAAGACGGGACGACAATTGATCAAACAAAAAGCTTTACACCACAGACCGGAGTTATAATTGCGAAAGCCGATGCGAATAATATACAGTACAGCGAGATTAATACAAACATAGCTTATAACTGGAAGTGGGGGGATATATCGATTGGTAAAGATTTTTTAAATTGGGGTTACGGGCAGAGCGGTCTGATAGTACTATCGGATAAAGCACCGTCGTTTCCGTTTATTCGATTAGATATTAATCCTACAAAATGGCTTAGGTTTAATTATATCCATGCATGGCTTGCATCGGATGTAATAGATTCAACTTCCTCTTATGCAACACTGCTTCAAGGACAGGATAGGACAATCTATAGAGAGAAATTTCTTGCTTCGCACACATTAACAGTTACACCAACGGACGGACTGGATATTTCGGTAGGTGAATCGATTGTTTATAGCGATAAGCTGGAGATAGCATACTTAATCCCGTTAATGTTTTTTAGGGCTGCCGATCATTATTTAAGTCAGGCGAATAATAATGCTGGAGGCAATTCACAATTCTTTCTTGGAGTCAGCTCAAGGAATGAAATAAAGGATACACATCTTTACGGAACACTTTTTATAGATGAGATAACCCTTGAGGGATTATTTAATCCGGCAGCACAGAGGAACCAGTTTGGCTTTACCTTAGGAGGTTCGGTTACGGACCTACCGATAAGTAATTTAACAATGACGGCAGAGTTTACGAAAATTTTCCCTTATGTATATACTCATTACATACCTACGCAGACTTACCAAAGCTCAGGATATGTAATGGGAGACTGGATGGGAAATAATGCAGACCTTGTCTATGGTGCAATTAATTATCATTTTCTTCGCGGGCTGCAAGCAACGGTATGGGGGCAGTACATAAGGAAAGGCGGACAGGGACCGGAGTCGGGGCAGTACGAGCAGCCGCAGCCGCCGTTCCTTTATGGATTAAGGACTAATTATGCTTACTTCGGTGCGGAAGTAAAATATGAGATAACTAATGAGCTGTTTGCACGCCTGCAGTACCAGACGACAAATGTTTCAACACAGCAGGCTGATCTATCCTTTTCAGATCACAGGATGAATGAGTTTTATGTAGCGATGTACTACGGAATCTTTTAGGAATGACGAAGGCTTGGAATGGCGAAGGACGAGTGAAGAAGTCAGAAATCATATACAGACACAGGTTGCACGAATTAATACGGATTGGATTGATTAAAAGATTTGAAATATCTGCGGAAGAAGGCTGACGATTTAATATTTCTTTTTAATTTAACCCCACAATAAGTGCGTTGTCTGTGATAATCAAAAAGTATATATTGATGGTATATATTTATGGAGATAAAAAATGGATATTGCTAAAATATTCGAGAACGGGAAAAGCCAGGCAATTAGAATTCCCAAAACATACAGATTAAAGGGAAAGGAAGCATATATAACGAGGGTAGGAGATGCAATAATCCTGTTACCTAAAAAGAATAAATGGGATTCTTTTATTTCAAGTTTAGACAAATTTACGAATGATTTTATGACGGAACGTGTGCAGCCGGAAAAGGAAAACAGGGAAAGACTTTTTGAATGAAGTACCTGCTGGATACTAATATTTGTATATACATTATTAAAAAAAAGCCTAATAAAGTAATAAAGCATTTTAGAGAGTATAAGCCGGGCGACATATCAATATCGAGCATAACCGTTGCAGAATTAAATTACGGAATAGAAAAAAGCAGCAAGCCCGATACAAACTATATAGCTTTAAGTGAGTTTCTTCAACCTTTAATTGTACTTGATTATACACAAATGGATTCAGAGTCTTATGGTAAAATAAGAACTGAACTTGAGAGGAAAGGTACTTCTATAGGCGCGATGGATTTATTGATTGCATCACAAGCAATAAGCCGGGGATTAGTGCTGGTAACTAACAATGAAAGCGAGTTTAAGCGAGTAAAAAGGTTAAGAATTGAAAATTGGGCGAAGTGATTTTGGAATGATGAATGCCGATTAAAGAATTACAGACACAGATTGCACGAATTAACACGAATTGGATTGACGGATGAAAAACAGACGCCGGATATCAGAAGTCAGAGAACGTCAGGGAGTGTAGTTCAAAGGACTCCTTCAGAGGAGTTATGGAATTGTGGAGCAGTGGAGAAATGGTGGAGTGTAGGAATAGTGGAATATGGCAATAGAAGATTTACGATTGAAGAATTATTATTGAAGCTTGTTTTTAATTCGTAAATTGACAATCCCGTTAGGACGGGCAAGCGTAATTCGTCAACCGGCATTCGTAAAGTGCCTTTGAAATAAAACCATTATTATTTATTTTAACACTCTTAAATCCAAGGAAAAAATCAGTTAATGCGAAATTTATTTATCATTTCTACCATTATTTTTTTATTAGGCAGCAGCTATATATTTGCTCAAAATGAGGGAGTACAAATCGGCAGCAGCATGAGTGAGAGATATCAAAGCGCAGGCGGATATTATGATTATTCCGATCCGCAAGCAGTTAACATTAAAGTTGCAGTCTGGGGATGGGTAAGATACCCGGGAAAATATGTAATACCTGCATACAGCAATGTAAATGATTTATTGTCATACGCTGGAGGACCAACAGATGCAGCTCACCTTCAGGATTTAAAATTGATAAGGACGGGAAAGGATTCTACGCAAGATATTATAGATATAAAATATCAGGATCTTTTAGTTGATAATAATATTACGAACTTTCCGAGAGCGCCTTTATTAAAGCCTGGAGATGTTTTAATAGTATCCGGCGAGCCGAGACTTTATTTTAATAATTACCTTTCAATAACACTGTCTGTTGTATCTACGCTAGTATCGATTGCTACTTTTGTGTATTTGATTGTGAAAAAATAAGGAAGAGTTTATGGATTTGAATAATAATAACAATAACGGGCATGACAATTTAAACCCTGAAAATACCCGGACACTGAAAGATTATATTAATCTCATCAGGAATAATTTAATACCGGTATTGATAATAAGCATTACTGCATTTGCCGTAGCAATATTATATGCAATATCCGCAAGAAACATTTATCAATCCACAACATCCTTAAAAATATCAAAGCCGCAGGGAAGCCTTCTTTCATCTTCAATAATGCCGGATATTCAAAGCTTTACAGATGATAGGTTTATTTCTACTGAGATAGAAGTAAT
>JAJYIL010000389.1 GCA_021790055.1 Bacteroidota bacterium | reverse complement strand
AACAGCAGCCGGTGCAGACTCACTTGCCGGAAAAGAGTTAAATACCATGTTGAAATTATATAACGCCTGCGGATACTGGTTTAGATTCTCATTACATTTTCCTATCCAGTAATAAGCCTGCGGGACAAGCTTACTCTTAGGATAATCCGCAATGAATTGGGTATAGCTCGTAGCAGAATTTTTATAGTCCTGCATGCTGTAATAAATATTTCCTTTTTTATAAGCAATCTGGTCTGCAAAGCTCGAAGATGGATTTGCAGAAAGATATTGATTTAGAAAATCAATTGCCTTTTGCGGATGACCTTCAACTACATAAGAGTCCTGAATTCCGTTAACTGCATCATAGACATGCGGTGATGACGGGTACTGCGTCATTACATATTCGTAATTAACTATGGCAGAATCATAATTACCTAAATTGTAATAACAGTCTCCGATTGAATAATAAATCTGGGCTGCGATTGAAGAATTTGGATACCGGTACAGAACGTTCCTGTAGCTGTCCATCGCCGAATTATAATCGCCCTGCTGGAAATGAATCCAGCCGATAACATATAAAGACTTATCGGCATATTCCGAGCTTGGAAATCTGTGCGCGAGAGCCTGGAATTCCGAGATTGCCTGGTCAAAATCATTTGCCCTGTATAGCGCTTGAGCATATTGATAATAATCGTAAGGATTATTAAAAACTTTCCTGTTCATCCTGATTAGGTTCTTATAGACATTGCTCGAAGCTGTAAAGTTTTTACTCCCATAGTAGCTGTCCGCCAGCCGCAGCTCTGCATCAAGCAGCCTTGAGCTGTTAGGATAAAGCCTAGTAAAATGTGAAAAGATATTCGCGGCTTCCTCATACTGTCCCATTTCAAAATATGAATAAGCCTTACCGTAAAGCGCCATGCTTCCAAGCTCTTCGTTGTCTCCGCTTACACGGTCGTATCTTTCAATTGCCTTCTTGTAATCTCCCTGGGAATAATAACATTCAGCCAGATAGAAATTAACTTTGTCATTTTCAAATTGTGCATCCTTGGAACTTAAATCGGAAAGATATTTCTCAGCATTTTTAAAATCCTGCAGATAGTAATATGAAATGCCCAATCCAAGAATGGATCTGTTTACAAGATCTTTTGAAATTCCAGAGACATTCATTGCCTCGTTAAAATATCCGGTTGCAGATTTAAAATTCTTGTTGTCGAGTTCAATCTCGCCCATCAAAGTGTATGCTTTGGCTTTGAATGCACTATCCGAGGTAGCAACCGCACTATTAAGATACTTCAGTGCAAGCTTATAATTTTTAGAATTATAATACAGCACTCCAATCTGGTATTCAACTCCCTTTATCATATCGCTGTTCGGGTACCTTCTTATAAAATCCTGGTAGATTTTGAAGGCTTCATTTCCCTGCCCGGCATATCTTTTAGATTCAGCCTTCCAATAAAAAGATTTTTCCGCAAGACTATCATTAGCCGTAGAAAGATTGTTGAATACCTGGTAAGCATCGTTATATTTTTTCTCCTGGAAATACGTCCAGGCTAATCCGTATTTCGAATCCCTTATCTCCTCGGACGATGGATATTTATTTATGATTTCCAGGAAAGCTCTTTCTGCGTGAGCATATTCTCCAGCTCTATAATAAGAGTTTGCTAATAAATAAATACTCTTTGCATATACTTCATCCGGGAGATCCTTAAGAACCGGGTTGTTAAGCTCAATTACAGATGCATTATATTGTTTTAATTTAAAATAACAGACGCCTATTCTAATATGAGCAGCAGTAGCAAGCGGACTGTTGGCGTGGTAAGAAAGAAGAGTATCGTAATATGCAACCGCATCTCTATAGTCGTCCATTTTCTCATAAATTGAAGCGAGTGTATAAATAGAATAATCAATAAACTTATTATTTAGATGATTTGCAATTGCATTCTTCAGAAACATCACCGCGTCTTGAAGCTTGTTCTGTTTTGAATAGGATTCGCCTATCCAGTAAAGCGCCGAGCCAGCGAGATCGCTACCGGGATAATCATTCAACAACCTTCTCAATCTATCGCGGCAAAGCTCAAACTCATTTTGCCTGTAATAAATAAGTCCAAGCTTGTAAAGCGCCTTATCCCTAAATTGAGACCAAGCAAAATGGTTAATAAAGAATTCAAATCCTGCCGCAGCGGCATTGTACTCGCCGAGGTTAAGCAGTGCATCAGCGCTGTAATACTTTGCAGTTGCATATAAGCCGTCGGTTAACTGGTATTTAGAGAAAAAGTCGTTAAAGAGATTATTAGCTTCGGCATATTGGCGCGATTGATAAGCCTTCATTGCAGCCGAATATTTTTGCGCAGCAGTTTGCGCTCTTAATGAACAGAAGCCTAAAACTAAAATTACAGTTATAAAGCATATTTTTTTCATTTATACCTTTAGCCAGAGATTAAACAGAATAAAAAAGAAACAACCGGATAAGGAAGCTGCAAAATTAACGGCGTCGTTGTTAATCCATGAAAAGCCCTTGTATAACGAAGTCTCTTTTCCACAATGAGATTTTCTCTCCGTAATTTTATTACACTTACCACATTTATATTGTGCTTGAACCGACGCGCCTAAGATGCTGTCCACAAAGCTTCCGAGAAATCCGGCAGCAGTTGCATAAATAACAAAATAAAAAAAATTTGTACCAATCCAACTTAATGATGACAGAGGAATTATGAAAGCTCCCATTAATGCGCCGGCTGTACCGCGCAATGAAATTCCGCCGGATGTGCCTTGCTCAACTTTCTTAAATGATAAAATATTTACCGGTATTTGACTTTTCAAAGTTCCAATCTCGGTAGCCCATGTGTCTGCACAAACGGCAGCCAACGATGAGACGTAAATAGCAAATAAAAGTTCCGGCTGATAAAACCGGGATAAGATAACCAGTACCCCTCCCAAACCTCCGTTTGCAAGCACCTGCAAACAATCTCTTTCATCGGATTTTTCAAAGAAATTTTCGACTAATTTGTTTTTATTTACCCTAAGCTTGGAAAGCAAGCTTGAAGTAATGAAAAAAGTAAATATTGGAACAGTCCACTTGATTCCCCCAAGTCCGAATATAATTCCCGATATAAAGAATTGCGCAATGCTTCCCGATAGCGTTAGAAATTTCAATCTGCGCGAAAGTACCGAGACAAAAACAGCAGCTATAAATCCTATGATTAAGTTTTGGTGTATCAATTTATTCTTGCTTTAAATAAGTTTACAAAATATTTGAAAGCCTTTTTACAAATTTCGTAAAATTATATCAATTATCTTTTATCTTAAGCAGTTAAGATTTATCTTTTGTTGGTTCCAAAACAAAATTTATGAAAATCAAAATCCTAAAGGAGCTGCAATGAAAAAATTTATTTTATCTTTCCTTTCGTTATGCATGATTTTACTTTTTATATCTCCGGTTAAAGCTCAAATGATTAGATTCGGAATCGGAGGGGGATTAACTATAATCAACAGTCCCGATTCCTTAACAAAGAGTATATCAAACGGAGGATTGGGATTTACATCAAATTACCACCTAACAATAATGGCAAAGTTGAATATCCCGCTTGTTCCTATTACTCCTGGAGTATTTGTAGATTATCATTACTTAAAAGGCAGCGGTACGACGCCTATTGGAAATGTCAGTACAGAGCAAAACGTATTATCTATCGGAGTCGAAGGTCAATATAATATTCTTCCGTTGCCCCTGGTATCGCCTTACGCGGAAGTTGACGTTGCATATAACCATTTCGGAGACCTCAATTTTTCGGGAGGCGGAATAACCTATTCTTATTCCGGCTATACAAGATATGGCGCTGCTATCGGAGTCGGTGCGGTTGTAACTGCTATTCCTTCGTTGAATCTTGATATAAGCTTAAAATATAATTTCATGAATCTTTTCGGAAAGAACAGCGGCGAAGGAAGCATAAA